>JAFSLT010000037.1 GCA_017448285.1 Clostridia bacterium | reverse complement strand
TTGACTCACAAAGTGTAAAAACAACGCTAGCGAGCGAAGAACGAGGAATTGATGGGGGAAAAAAACAAAAGGAAGAAAACGACATATTGTGGTAGACGTTCTGGGGTGTATGCTTTCTGTTGATGTTCATGCTGCAAATATTCATGATACGAAAAGTGGTATATCCACTGCAAAAGAAGCCTACACAAGTTATCCGAGCATACAAAAATTCTGCGCAGATGCTGGATATAGAGGAACATTTGTGTCTAATGTGAACGAAAAATTAGGTCTTGGTGTAGATATTTCAGAAAAAATCAAGCCTCATCAATGGGAAAAACTTCCCTGGCGTTGGGTTGTTGAACATACTTTTTCTTGGCTCAATAATTCCAGAAGACTCTCTAAAGATTATGAATTTTCCGTCTCTTCTTCAGAATCTATGACCATTATTTCTCACTTACACACTTTGTTAAAACGTTTGTGAATACGGGTTCTTAATTTGACTATTTTTTTATTTGTGATAAAATAGTTATATGCTATAATTGGAGGTATAGAGTTATGAAGTTTAATAAACGAATTAAAGCTATAGTACTTTTATCAATTTTATCGATTAATTCTGAATTACATAAAAATACTTTTGCTAAAGACGCTGTAAATATTCAAAAAAATTTATCTTGGAGTGAGAGGAATCCGGTTTTAGCAAAAGTTTTGAAAGGAGTTGGAATCACCGCAGGGCTAGCCGCAATTGGTGTTGGCGGTTATTATGGGACGAGTTTTGTTTTGGATAAAATTGATCCGGAACGAGTTAAAGAACGCGAAAAAGTTAAAAAGATGAAAGAAAAGCTCAAAGAAGTTAATGATAAAATTATAGATCATACGTTGGGTATTGCGGTTTTAAAAAAAGAAAAAATTGCGGAGCTCAAAGATAATGAAACTTTGCTTAAAGAAAATATTGAATCTAAAAGCAGTTGGAAAGATAAAGTGCTAAATTTAGCGGTTGTTGGCGGCGTTATAACGGTTGCGAAGGGAATTATTGATGTAGTAAACGCAGTTGGTAAATTTGCTAAAAGTATATCGTTAGTTTCATATTTGAGATGGGCGTATGGCAATTTTGTCGAAATATTTAAAGAAGTTAAAAATTGGTTTAAAGCACCTCCAAAAGAAATGAAAAAAGAAGAAGCTCTTAAACTTTTTGATGAAGTTTTTGAAAATTATTACGGTCAAAAAAATGCTGTATCAGTTTTAAAGAGCCACATTTTTGATATACTGGTTGCAAGGGACCAAGCAAAATGGAAGGGCGAGAAGTACTCCAAGTGTGATATAATTTACCTTTATGGGCCTTCGGGCGTCGGCAAATCTTTTATCGCCAGGCGTTTGCCAAACATACTTTTGAGTAGCGGCGAGCCTTTGATTTTATCTTCTTCGTATTTTAATAAAGAGAAAAAAGAAAGTATAATTGACCAATTGGTAAATATTGAGAGCAAAAATTCTAATCCTGAAAAATATGTTCCGGAAAAATTATTGCCGACTTACATGAAAAATAATCCCGGTGGAATAATAATTTTTGAAGAATATGACAAAGTGTGTACTCCTGCGCTTGATGAGCTACTCAGGGGCCTAATAGATGAAGGCACCATAAACGTTGGTGGCAAACCGTTGGAGTGGTCGGGCACAATTATTATTACGTCAAACGAAGATGATTTATCTATGGAAGGTTTTGACCCCAAAAACGTTAAGGATTTAGATGAATCAAGCATTAAAGAGGGATATACAAGGGTAGAGCACAGCAAATCATTTTTGAATAGAATCAAAAAAGTTAAATTTGAAAACTTGACTGCTGCGGAGTATGAAGAAGTGATTAAAGATCACTTTGATGATATGAGCGCCTACTGGAAGTCCCCGGAAAATGGCGGTATTGAGATAACTTTGGATGAAGATTCTTTAAAAGCCCTTGCTTTAGAGGTTGAAAAAAGAAAAGAAGGTGCCAGACCTGTTGATTTATGGATTATTCCAGAAATTAAAATGGCGATTGGTGAAAAAATAAAAAGTTTAGTTAAAAGCCTAAGCGTCGATGAAAATAAAAATAATACGGATTATTTTGATGAATCTCTTAATGGAATGAATTTGATAGTTAAATATGTTAATAATAAATTTTTGATTTTAGAAGCAAATAATGAAATTTCGAGTTAATAATAGATTTCTTTCGAAACTTAAAAATTAAATCAGAAGTGTTCTATCCGGCGCCGCCGGAGAAAATGATGTGATTCTTTTATTATCATAGAGATACCAAAGATAATCTTCTATGAATCTACTACTTCTATTCACTTTTAGCAATGTCTTTTGTATTATTTTGCATATTTGCAATTTTATCAGGCAAGAATAATATAAAGCTTGGAGGTTTTATTATGAAGCACGTTAAAGTTTGCGGAGCGATTGTTTTTACAAAAAAGAACGATGAGGTGTTGTATGTCATCGTAAAATCTAAAGAAGGCGTTTATGGCTTCCCAAAAGGTCACACCGAACCGAATGAATCTGAGCTACAAACTGCTGTAAGAGAAATAAAAGAAGAAACCAATTTGGATGTTAAAGTTATAAATGGGTTCAGGGTTACTTGCGAATACGAAGTTCCCGACGAAAAAGATACCATAAAAGATTTGGTTCTGTTTCTTGCAGAGTACAAAAATCAGTCAATAACTTTTCAAAAAGAAGAACTGCAAGATGCAAAACTCATGAATTTTAACGAAGCAATGAATTCGTTTAAATATGAAAATCTAAAAAAGTTTCTTAAAAAAGCTGATGATTTTATCAAACAACAAAATTATTAAAATATCATCGCGAAATTAGTATAAAAATGTTCGCTCCAGCGTTTTTAAAAATAATAAATTTTGATAATTTTTTTATTTTCCCAACACTAAAAAATTATAGGAATTATAAAATATGGAAAGATATTTTCTCCGGCGCCGCCGGAGAAATTGATTTAACTATTTTATATTACTATAATAATGTCCGATCTACTTTCTATCTTCCTATTTTTCTTTCTTTTACTGAATCGTCCATTACTTTCGTCAATGACATTCAGGAAGCCGTTATTATACCTTCGCAATCCATCTTTTCTTCTTTACCAGCCTCAAATATAAATTTCTGTATCCTTACTTGTTTATCATTATCAAGTATAAATTTGTAAGTGACTTTTTTAGTAACCGTTTCACCATCTTCACTAAACCAGCATTGTACTACCGAAACGGCACTTTTTTCTGAAATACTTTCATCAAATTGATAAAACCCATTATTATTATATGCTGTATCGTAAATACATTTAAGCTTTTTAAAATCAAAAACTTTATTATTAATTAATTCACCATTATCTAAAACATTCTTAATTTTATTTTTTAAAGGATCATCTTTGTTTGGATTTCTGGATGGTTTAGACACCATTATATTAAATTGCTTATTTATACCCCTCTGCACGCAATTTTGTTGAATTTTCAAATTGATTCCATCTTCAAATATAAATACATCTGTTCCGTCAGGGTGCTTAATAATTAGCTTATTATTTTTAATATCTTGTTCACTACTTATACATGTATAGCCGGCTTTTCGATTTAAATAATTATCAAAAACTGATTTTGAAATACCAAAAATACTTTCTTTGTTCTTATCACTAACATTACCAATTTTCAGATAAATGAGAAATTTCTTATTGTCTTTTGGTAAACAATCTAAGAAATCTTTGATTGAATTTTCTAAATTTTTCTGTTGTTGAAATTTATCTTCACCGTTATCATCGCTTGATTTACCACCAAATAAACAATACCCTCCAGCAGCAAATACACCCAGCGCTACAAAACTAACAGCACAATATCCTGCGATCTGAGCTTTACTGGCGGCCTTAGCTTTTGAATTTATGATTCCAAAAAGCGTCAATATAGTTGCGATCTTTCTCCTTATAGACTTTCTCATAAAGAACACTCCCTTCCGCTTTCAAAAATATACGCGCTCAGTGCTTAGTCTCAGCAACATTTCTCGTCGTATTATATATTTGACAAATTTAATTGTCAAGCCTTGTTATTCCAAGAAATAAATTTTTTTCATAAGCAACAATGCCAATTATAAACTCGTAAATTAAAACTGATTTTTATATTTTTCACAAGAATTATTTAAATCCAAAAATATTATATCATGTGAATTTACTCTTTCGCTTTCAGGCGGCAATTGCATGTAATTCCCAAACGCTACTTTTAAATATTCGTCATAGCCAATCGGCACCGGAAGCTCAGTATTTTCAAATTTTTTTAAAACACAAGATTCAAAAATTTCTTTTTTGTATAAATTTTTCATGTATTTCGGTCCGGCACAAAATTCTTTGATGTATTTAAAATCTTTAATTTTATATTTTGACATTTGTTTTTCGCAAAAACAAGCAATTTTGAATTTTAATTTATTACTGGGAATAATATTTAAAAGAATTTCCCCAAAAATTTTGGCGATAATTCCGTGATTTTTTGGAACTACTCGAGTCGTAAAAAGCAAAAATAAACAGGCATAAATCATTTGCAGTTTTTGTTTTATTTTCGAATCGGGGCAACCATCGAGGGGAAAAACGTCGATTGAAACGCCTCTGGGAGTTTTTATTCCGATTTGTTCTTTCTTAATTAACGTCGAATTTTTATCTGAAACTAGAGTAAAACTCTGACCTGTAAAAATTTTTTCATTTGTTCTTAAAATATAAAAATTTTCGCTAGACTCTATTTTAGCAAGTTTTTCGTAATCTTCTCTTAGCATAAAAACATCCAAATCGTCATCCCAGGGGATAAATCCGTGATGTCTTATAGCTCCTATGCATCCGCCGCCGCAAAGAAAAAAATTGAGATTATTTTTTTGGCAAAATTTTTTAAAATTTATTATAAGTTCTAAATTTTTTTTTTGTAATTTTTCAAGTTCAGGCTTTGAAAATTCATGTTTTTGAAAATTTTGTTCGTTTGAAAAACTTTTTTTAAAAAATTTAAAAATTCCGTATATATTTCCAATCCCGTACGAAATATGAATAATAAAATGAGTAAAAAATAAAATTAATTTATCAAAAAAATTATAAAGTGAATTCTTTTTAAAAGAAAAAATTAAATCTAAAAAAATATATAAAAATAATACCCCCAAAGTAAAAAAATAAACATGCTTGCTAAATATCGAAATTATAGGGAAAAATACCAAAAAAATCACAAAACAAATAGGCACCAAATGCGAAATTCTTGCAGGTTTTTTGTGTTTTTTAATAACCGCAATTTTCCACATTCCGTATTTAAAATATTGAATAAAAAGCGAAATTAAGTTATCTCGTGGATAATAAATAAACTTTATTTTTGGTGTTATAAAAATTTTGCCGCCATTTTCTATAATTTTAAAATTCAAATCGTCGTCTTCGGCAAATTTTATATTTTCATCATATAACCCCATTTTTAAAAGATAATCTTTTTCGAATGTGCCAAATTGTACGGTATCAGCTAATCCTTCGTAATTAATATTATGATTTTTGCCACCGCCCAAAGCAAAAGGACTATAATGCGCTTCGGCTATTATTTTCTGCATTCGGTTTTTGTAGCCTACGGCTGTAGGACCACCAACGTTTTGGTAATTTCCAGTTTGAATTTTTTCGATGCAATTTGAAATATAATCAGGATAATAATAAGTATGAGCATCCATCCTGATTATATATTTTCCCTGAGCGTTTTTAACTCCGATATTTAACGCATTCGGAATATCTTTTTTTATATTATCTAAAATTTTTATAAAATCATATTTTTTGCAGTAATTTTTTATTATATCTCTGGTGCCGTCTTTCGAAATACCGTCGATTAATAAAACTTCCATAAAATTTTTGTCAAAATCTTGCCTTAAAACTGATTCTATAAACTCTTTTATATATTTTTTTTCGTTTAAAACCGGAACAATTACTGAAACAGTTAAATCAGTCGTCGAATTCATAGTTGCTCCAAACGGATTGAACATCTTCGTCATCTTCTAGGATATCAATTAAGTTTAAAACTTTTTGCTTTGTTTTTGCGTCTTCGATTTTTTGATAAGATTTTGGGATCATAGAAAGTTCCGAAGTGAAATTATCAAACCCTAAGTTTATCAAATTTTTTTTTACGTTTTCAAAATCATTTTTTTCAGTTATAACAACAAATGAATCGTCTTCAGGTTGAAAATCCGAAGCACCGGCTTCGAGTGCCGCATTTAAAAACTCGTCTTCTGAGATATTTTTTTCTAAAATATTTTCTTTTTCAAAAACGATAACACCCTTTTCGTCAAACATGAATGAAACACAGCCGGAAGTCCCCAAATTACCGCCATGTTTTGAAAAATACATTCTGATATTTGATGAGGCTCGATTTTTATTATCAGTTAAGATATTTAAAATAAACGCAACGCCGCCGGGCCCGTAGCCTTCATAAACAAAACTTTTGCAGTCGGCGCCAGAATTCCCGCTTGCAGCTTTTTTTATTATTTTTTCAATATTATCATTGGGAACATTAAATGATTTTGCTTTTGCAATGCATTCCTTGAGTTTCGAGTTAGAATTAGGGTCAGCACCGCCCTGCTTTACTGCAACCGAGATTTCTCTGCCGATTTTAGTAAAAATCTTACCTTTTTGAGCATCGGTTTTTTCTTTTTTGCGTTTTATATTGCTCCATCTTGAGTGCCCTGACATTTATACCACCTTTTAAAAAAACTTATTCAATTATATTATAAATCGTATACAATTACAAGCAGATTGAAGGAGTAGATTTTTCTCCGGCGGTACCGAAGAGAATCTATTAGATTTTTTTGAAATTAAAAAATTAAATAAAAGTTTTTCCTTCGGCAGCGCCAGTGAGAAATGCTTTTTTTAAGTATATTCAATGTAATTTTTTACCGATATCTTAGGTTTACTATTGCAAAAAAAATAAAATGTGCTATAATTTAAACTTTACTACTAAAAATCACGCTTGGCGCCGTCAAATTTGTGCCCTTTGAGGTTAGTTTGATCTTGGCCTAGCGGAAGAAAAACTAAAAGGAGTTGTTCGTTATGTCAAAAACTGTTGTATCTATGAAGCAATTACTCGAATCCGGTGTGCATTTTGGGCATCAAACCAGAAGGTGGAACCCAAAAATGGCGGAGTATATTTATACTAAAAGGAACGGTATACACATTATCGATTTGCAAAAAACTTCGTATATTCTTGATAAAACTTATGATTTTATAAGAAGTTTGAGCGAAGAAGATAAAACTATTTTGTTCGTTGGAACAAAAAAACAAGCAAAAGAGGCTATTCAGGAAGAAGCCTGTAGATGCGGTGCGCCCTACGTGGATTCTAGGTGGCTGGGCGGAACTTTAACAAATTTAAAAACAATCCGCAAACGTATTGCAAGGCTTGAACATATTGAAACTATGGAAGCTGACGGAACTTTGAGTTATATGACCAAAAAAGAAAGTACTCAAATTCTTTTGGAAAAAGAAAAATTAATAAAAAAATTCGGCGGAATAAGAAAAATGAAAAGTCTGCCCGATGCTTTATTCGTTGTTGACCCCAAAAAAGAAGCTATTGCTGTGCGCGAAGCCAAAAATTTGGGTATAATCGTTATTGCAATTTGTGATACTAATTGTGATCCAAGTGTTATTGATTACGTAATTCCTGCAAATGATGATGCTGTGCGTTCGGTAAAGCTTTTGTGCAGAACTGTTGCTAATGCAATTATTGAGGGGCACGAAGGCGAAGTTGTTGATGACGAAAAAATTGATATCGATTTTTCTGATATTCCCGGCATTAAAAATGAAGAAAATAATTTTAATTTGGATTCTGAATCAAAAATAAATTAAAAAAGAGTAATAAATTAATAAAATAAAAAATTTAGAGGTGTTGTTGAATGTCATTTAGTGCTGAAGATGTAAAGAAGCTGCGCGAAAAAACGGGCTGTGGGATGATGGATTGCAAAAAAGCTTTGGCGCATTCCGATGGCGATGAGAGTAAAGCAATAGATTTTTTGCGTGAAAAAGGGTTGGCAACTGCTGCAAAAAAAGCCGGAAGAATCGCCTCGGAGGGCATGGCTTTTGCAATTTCGACTTCAGGTGGCGGAGCTTTGATTGAAGTAAATTCTGAAACGGATTTTGTAGCAAAAAACAATGAATTTAAAGATTTTGTTAAATTATGCGCCGAATGTGTTTTAAAAAACAAACCTTCGGATGTAGAATCGCTGCTTAAGGTGACTCCTGAAGGTTTTTCAAAAAATTTAAATGAAGTTTTAAACGAGAAAATTTTAAAAATTGGTGAAAATATTAAAATAAGGCGTTTTAAATTTTTAGATGGTGTTACTTCGTCGTATATTCATGCTGATGGGAAAATTGCTGTTTTAGTAAAATTTGACGCTGATAGTGGTATTTTTGGTAATGAAGTTTTTCAAAAAATGTCTAAAGACATTGCAATGCAGATTGCGGCAATAAATCCGCTTTATTTGAATAAAAACGAGGTACCAAGCGATGTTTTGGAGCATGAAAAGAAAATTTTGATGGAACAGGCAAAAGCGCAAGGCAAGCCTGAACAAATCGCACAGCGCATGGTAGAGGGAAGAATTGGCAAATATTTTAAAGAAAATTGTTTATTGCATCAAGAATTCATTAAAGACAGTTCGTTAACAGTTGCACAATATGTAGATAAAATCTCATCGGCAGTAGGTCAAAAGATAGCTGTTAGTCAGTTTGTAAGATATGAGCGCGGCGAAGGGCTGGAAAAAAAAGATGAAAATTTTGCTCAAGAGGTTTCTAAAATACTTGGCTAATCGGAGGCTTGTTTGAAATATTCAGAAAAAGTTATTGACCATTTTTTAAATCCCAGGAATGTCGGAGAAATTCCGGATGCTGATGGTGTTGGCGAAGTAGGGAATTCTCGTTGTGGCGATATTATGAAAATGTATTTGAAAATTTCAGGTGGGATTATAATTGATGCCAAGTTTAAAACTTTTGGTTGTGCTGCGGCGATTGCCACGAGTTCGGTTGCAACGGAGCTTATTAAAGGGAAAACTATTGAAGAAGCTTTGAAAATTACCAATAAAGACGTCATTGATTATCTTGGCGAATTGCCGCCTGTTAAAATTCACTGTTCACTCTTGGCAGAACAATCAATTAAAGCAGCAATAAAGGATTATTACACTAAAATGGGTGTTGACCCGATTGTGGCTATTACGAATTAAAAATAATAAACTTCGGCACTGCTGAATATTTTAACATACTGTTTTTTAAGCGAAAGCGCTATAATTAGGCACTTAAAGATGCGAATAACTTTCTCTCCGGTATCGTCGGAGAGAAATACTTTAACATACTATTTTTTTAAGTAAAAACATCATAATTATTCATTTATAGTTAAAATATTAGGAAATATTGATAAATCATAGCCGCGTAGAAAGTAATCTGCTCCGGAAATAGTGGTTTTGCCATACGCGGCAAGACCTGCTATTATAAGGGCAGCTGCGCCCCGTAGGTCGTAGGCCTGGAGCTTTGCACCAGAAAGATATTTATTGCCTTCGATTATCGCAACATTTCCGTTAATTTTAATTTTCGCACCTAGTTTTATTAATTCTTCGGTATGTTTAAAGCGGCTTTCAAATATTGTTTCAACAAAAACACTTGTCCCAATTGCCTTTGAAAGCATCGCCATTATTATTGCCTGAGCATCGGTCGGGAAGCCCGGATAGGGCATGGTTCGGACTTCTTTTACGGAATAGAGAGTTTCGGGTGATAATATTTCAATATTTTTTTCATATGTTTTAATCAAACATCCAGATTCTTCAAAAATTGGTATTGCGGAACTTATTAAATCAGTCTTTATATTTTTTAATGTTAAGTTCCCTCCGGTTGAAGCTGCTGCTGCCATCAAAGTTATAGCAACTATCCTATCCGGAATTATATAGTGTTCGGACGAATTAAATTTATGTGTGCCTTCAATTACGATTTTGCTGCTTCCGGCACCGTGAATTTTTGCACCAATTTTATTTAAAAAACGAGTTAAATCTACAATTTCGGGTTCTCTTGCGGCATTTTCAATAGTAGTCGTGCCGCTACATATGGATGAAGCCAAAATTATATTTTCGGTTGCGCCAACGCTCGGAAAAGGCAATACAATGTCGGTGCCGATTATTTTGTTTTCAATCTTGCATTCCAAGTTTCCGTGAATATTATCAATTGAAATACCAAGCTGTTTAAGCGCCGAAATGTGTAAATCAATAGGTCGCGGCCCTAACTCGCATCCGCCGGGGAATGTTAATTTTGCGCGCCCCGTTCTTGCAATCAGAGATCCTAAAAAAATTATCGAAGAGCGCATTTTTCGCATTAATTTTTCCGGTATTTCATTTTTGGAAATTTGCGAACTGTCAACGATAATAGTCGAACCTTCAAATTTTGTTTTACAGCCCAGATAGTTTAAAATTTCAAGACTTGTATGAACATCTAAAATATTTGGGCAATTTTTTATAACACATTCGTTTCTTGCAATTATCGTTGCTGCCAAAATTGGTAAAATACTGTTTTTTGCTCCTTGTATATCAACTTCTCCCGAGACCTCACACGGACCGTTTATAATAATCTTGCGCAAAAACAGCACCTCTTTTTTCATTATTCTTCATACTATTCGTAAAAAAATAAGATGTTCGAGATGATTTTTGTTAGATATTAAAAGTAATCTCCAGCGCTGCCGGAGAAAGTTTTTTTATTTTTTCATACTATTCGTAAAAAAAATAAGATGTTCGAGATGATTTTTGTTAGATATTAAAAGTAATCTCCAGCGCTGCCGGAGAAAGTTTTTTAATTTTTCGCAATTTTTTCGTCCTGAACATTATAACCCTTACTTTTTAACAAATCGCGGATTCTATCAGCTTCTTCCCAATTTTTATTTTTTCGATAAAATTCACGTTTTTCTAAAAGATTTTTAATTTCTTCTGTAACATCTTGACTCTCAACCTCAAATTTGAGGCCTAAAATTTGAGTTAAATCATCAAATAATTTTAAAATTTCTTCTATTGATTCGAGCGAAAAATTATTTTCTTTTGCGATTTTATTATTTACTTCTTTTATCATATCAAAAATAACCGAAAGTGCCCCAGAAGTATTTAAATCGTCGGCCATATACTCGACAAAATCATTTTTCACTTTTTCAATATCTTCGCATATTTTATTTTCGCCGTAATTTATTTTATTTTTTAAATTAATAATATTTTTCTTAAAATTGGCAAGTCTTTCCAAAGAATTTTGGCACTGTTTTATAACTTCATCGCTAAAATTCAGCGGGCTTTTATAATGCGACGAAACCATGAGATATCTAATCGGTTGATAACCATATTTTTCGGCAATTTCTCGAACAGTGAAAAAATTATTGAGTGATTTTGACATTTTTTTATTATCGACATTTATAAAGCCGTTGTGAAGCCAAAATCTTGCCAAAACTTTGCCATTTGCACACTCGCTTTGAGCAATTTCATTCTCGTGATGCGGAAAAATTAAATCCTGACCGCCGCAGTGGATATCAATTGTTTCGCCTAAATGTTTTTTTATCATAGCCGAGCACTCGATATGCCAGCCCGGACGCCCCCTCCCCCATGGGCTTTGCCAATAAGGCTCGTCGGGTTTTGAAGCCTTCCACAAAGCAAAATCCAAAGGGCTTCGCTTTTTTTCATCAACTTCAATTCTGGCGCCCGATTCAAGCTCTTTGAGCGGTTGCCCCGAAAGTTTACCGTAATTTTTAAATTTTAAAACATCAAAATAAACATCACCGCCCAAAACATACGCAAAGCCTTTTTTCACAAGAGTTTCGACCATCGATATTATTTCATCAACAGTTTCTGTAGCCTTAGGATGCAGCGTTGCCGGCATTATGTTTAATCCCAAAGCATCTTTTTCATATTCTTTTATATATTTTTCCGAGATTTCCGTGCAATTTTTATGTTCTTGATTAGCTCTTTTAATAATTTTATCGTCTATATCAGTAAAATTTTGTACAAATACAACATCATATCCTTTATAAATTAAAAATCTTCGCAAAACGTCAAAAACACAAGCCGGCCTAGCATTACCAATGTGTATAAAATTATAAACCGTCGGACCGCAAGCATAAATTTTAACTTTATTGCCATCTACAACAAATTTTTCTTTTTTTTTAGTTAAAGTATTATATAAAATCACAATTCACCTTTAAGAACTTTCAAAAATTTATTTCTATGTTCATAAAAACAAAAAAACAGCGAAATAAAAGAAATAAAAATTGAAACCCACATTAAAAATATTCCCAGATTGTAACATATATTATTATGGAAATCAACTTTATAAAACGCTAAAATTAAGGATAATATTGAAAAAAATTGCAAAGTCGTTTTTAATTTTCCGAAAATATTTGCTGAATATATCAAACCATGTTTTGAAAGCAAAACTCTTGCCGAAGACATTAAAAATTCGCGAATCAATAAAATTATTACTGCCCAAGCACTCATAAAACCAATCTTAACTAAACAAATAAAAATTGAAAAAACCAAAATTTTGTCTGCAATAGGGTCAAAAATCTTACCAAAATCAGTTATTTTATTATTTTTTCGCGCCAAAAAACCGTCAAGCCAATCGCTCAAGGATGCCGCCAAAAACATTCCAACCGTTACCCCAACGTGAATATTTTTGGATTCGAGTAAAATATAGCACAAAAATAACGATAAAATTATTCGCGAAAATGTTATTAAGTTAGCAAAATTCATTAAAGTATTACCTGAATATTTGTGTTTTGTACAAAAAAACTATTTTTTTATAACATAGATATCTCCTCCGACGGCGCCGGAGGTATTTTTTTAAATCAATCTTTCAAACAAAAGTTCCGGATTTGTTATTTTAAAATCGCCTTTTATTGCTGATGGTTCCCATTTATATTTGTAAAACCCATCCTCTCCGGCGAAGCCGGAGAGATGTTCCTCTGGTTCCCATTTATACTCAGAAACCCCATCCTCTACGGCGCTTTCGGAGAGATTTTTCTTCGATTCCAACTCATATTCAGGTACGAAAAGCATATTTTTAATTTTTTGAGCAGTATCCGGCATAAAAGGATAAATTAAATTTGATAAATTGTTTATAATATACAAACATGTATAAGTTGTATTATTAAATTCTTTAATATTTTCTTTTACCTGATTCCAGGGTTTGCGCTCATCATAATATCTGTTCCCTAAATTTATATAATCATTCAGATGGATAACAGCATTTTTGAATTCGCCTTTTTCAATCGATAATCCCATATTTTTATAAACTTGCTCGGTGTGTTCTATAATTTTTTCATCAATATCAGCTTCCGGAATTTTACCGTCAAAATTTTTTACGATATATGAAAAATTACGATTAACAAAATTGCCAAGTGCTCCGACTAAAAATTTGTTGTGAATTTTTTTTATTTCATCCACCGAACAGTTGGTATCTCTGGTTTCGGGGCCATAAAACATAAAATAATATCTTAAAGTGTCTTTTTTAAAAATTTCCAAAAGCTCATTCGCGGTAATTAAATTTCCTGTTCGTTTAGACATTTTTTCGTTGTTTAAATTAACATAAGCACTTGAGATTATATAATCCGGCATTCTGTAATTTTCATCGAGCCCCATCAAAAGTGCAGGAAAAATTATGGTATGAAATGGAATATTATCTTTTCCGTGAACATAATAAGTTATCAATTTTTGATTATCATTGGATAAAAACTCATTAAATTTTAATTTTTTTTTCTCAGCCACTTCTTCTCCGGCAGATAAATACCCCAAAACCGCTTCAATCCAAACGTATATTCGTTTATCTTCGTAACTTTCAACAGGAACTTCTACACCCCAATTAATTTGCCGCGTAGCAGCACGGTCAATCAGCCCCATATCGATAAATTTTTGTGATTCGCCCAAAGCATTCCTGCGCCAAGTGTTTTGGCGATTATTTATAAGTTTTTGCAAATTTTCTTGAAAAGCCGAAAGTTTGAAATACAAATGCTTATTGTTTTTCATAACAAGCTCAGAATTACAATCTTTGCAGTGTTTTTTTAAAACCTGACTGCTGTCGAGCGAAATTAAACATTCTTCGCACTGCTCCCCCGTACTTTTTCCTCCGCACTTAGGGCAAATGCCTGCAATTTCTCTATCCGATAAAAATTTATTACATTTTTCACAAAAATCCTGCGGAACGTCTTTTTCATAAATATAACCATTTTGAATAAGTTTTTTAAAACATTTTTGTACATAATTTTTATGAAAATCCGACATGGTCTTTGAATAATTATCATATTCAAACCCTAGTTTTTTAAAAGTTTTTTCAAATTCCGAGTGATAATGTTTTGCAATATTTTCGGGCTCAGAATTTTCTTTTTTAGCTCTTTCGGTGATAGGTGTGCCGTGACAATCGGAACCAGAAACATAAATGACTCTATCGCCGTTTATTCTAAAATATTTAGCCAAAACATCTCCTGGCAAAAGCGCCGCTAAATGCCCCACATGCAGATAATAATTGGCGTACGGCCAAGCTCCACCGATAAAAATATCTCTTTTTTTCAAACTAATACTCCTTTTCTGGTGTATAAACTTTTTTAGTTTCCCTTTTTATAATTTTTCCATCTTTATTTGTTGTAACAACTTCACAAAGCTCTGAAACTTTAGCATCCTTTTTTAGTTTTTCATTTTCTTTTTTCTCATCTTGTTTAATTTTCCTATTTGAAAAAAACACACCCGCATATATTCCAACGCCAATTCCTAATATCGGAACAACAATCCAAAGCCAATTTTTACTACTTTCTTGCTTAATCCTTTTTGAAAGATTAAGAGGCTTAGAATTACTGCTCTCGGCTTTAGCTAAATTACCTTTAAAATTTCCAAATGTTGTTAACAATGATAATAATAGCGCGATTTTTGATTTATTAAATTTTTGCATAGAAATCACCCCTTTTCTGTAGTATATCATACTATTTAAATTTTTACAATACTTTTTGTGTTTTGCGGCATTGCTAAAAAAAGATATGGTGCTTTCATTTGAAAAAGGTAATACTTTTCCTTGAAGAATTTGGTTTCTCTCCGGTCGTCGGCCGGAGGAAGTATTTATCTTATTTTATCAATACCGCGCCAATATTATAATATTACCGGTTTCGAAAGAAGTATATAAATAAATTTATTTTTTAAATATCTAAATAAATTCCGGATAATTAGCAAGTGTATACAAAAAAACAGAATTTTTAGGCTTTTTAAGTTTAGCTGATTCGCCAAATATTTTAATATAATAATTGTTTTGAATTTTATGAGCATGTTTTATGGCGTTTCGTATGTTAATTTCAACACATTCGCTCGAAGTGCCGCTGGATTTTGCAACTGCTCGGTATGCTTCGCTTATACTGATATTTTTATTTTTTATTATCTTTAAAACCTGACAAATATATTTAAATCCAAACAGATTGATGGGAATTCCAAGTTTTTTTATAATAAAATTTTCAGTTTCTAAATTTTCATCAATATTTTTATCGAGCAAATCGTTAATTATATTTTTTAAGTGTTCAAAATTAAAAGATTTTTTAAGGTAATAATCTGCACCTTTTTCAAAAGCCTTTTTGATTATTTCGGTTTTGCCAATTGCCGAGATAACAATAATTTTAAGCGAATTTTTAAGTGAATTTTTATTTATAAAATCTAAGACTTCCAAGCCGTCTTTGTTTTCCATGACAAAATCTAATATTAATAAGTCATATCTTTTAGACGAAATTCTAGCAATAGTTTCTTCACCATTACTGGCAAAATCTATATCGTAAATTTTATTTAGATTTGATAAAAAATCAGAAATTATTTTGCGCTCGCAAAGATTATCTTCAGCAATTAAAATTTTTGTTTTATTGCACATGTAACTCGTTTATAATATCTTTAAATTCAAATGCACCAATCGCATTTTCATATAAAAATTTTAAAATATCATAAGTTTTATCATAATCTGGTAAAATAAATATTGAATTTTCTTCGGGATTCTTTTTATTTTCAAGTTCAGATAAAAAAATACCATAAATTTTTTTACCATTTTCAATTTTTTCAGAGATAAAATATTCAACAATATGCTCTTTTTGAATATTTTTTATTTTAGAAAATTTTTTGGAAAAAACTTTGACTATACGCATCTTAAAACCTCACTGTTAGTATCTATTATTAATAATAACCGTTTAGATTAAAAATAACAAGATGTAAAAAATCGAAAATTTTCGAACTATAAACCTCATTGTAAAAATATTTCTCCGGCGCTGCCGGAGAGGATATCTTTTCATATCTCACATTTTCAATTTTCTGCGTAAAATATCAAGTGTTTTTCCTACAATTTAAATTCGAAATTTTGCCAACTCACATTTTCAATTTTGGGACCGAAACCACTCACTTCTACTTTACCGTCAGCATCCACATGTACTCTAGTATCTCTTCCTTGATCTCCACATATATCAAAGCTAACAACACTCCTTTCTTTACCCCTTTCTTTATTTGTAAAATAATACAAATCTTTAAATTCAAAATTCTTACTATTTAATATACTTGGTAAATAATCCTCTAT
>JAFSLT010000036.1 GCA_017448285.1 Clostridia bacterium | reverse complement strand
TCAACCTAAAAAAATAAACTGGGGGAAAATTGCTAAAATTGGTGGCTTTACAGTTGCTGGATTAGCAGCTTTAGAGACGATTCACAGTCTTATAGGTGGATTTACGGATTACAAAATTGGTAGTTATTCTATAGGAAGAGCTATAAGAAATCGTGTAGAGAAAAATGAACAGCCTGAGCCTGCAAAGCAAGACGATAATAATAAAGATAAGCCAAAAGATAAAGAAATTCTTGTTGAAAGTATTGAAAATATTCAAAACAAAGAAACGAATAAAGGGGTTAATTTATTAAAAAGTAAAGAAAATGTTGCTCCTGAGATAAAATCGAATAAACAATTTGAAGTGATAGATGTGAATAATGATATGTTAAAAAAATTTCAAGAAAAAGCAGTGATGCTTCAGAGTATGTTGAAAAATTTTGAGGAATCATCTGGAAATAATAAAGAAAACCAAAAAGCATTGAGTTTTAGTCAAGAAGTTATTAAAAAATTAGATGAAGAATATCATAACCGGTTCAATATAGCATTGGATAAGATAAAAGAACATGAGTTTACACCAGATCAGGAAACTGAATTTAAAGATTTCTTAGAGGTTCTTAGAAATGATAAAATAAGTAGCAAAGATTCAAAAATGATGGAAGTTGAGAAAAATATGATTTGTGTGACGTTGAACTCAGTAAGCTATTGGTTAAATTTGATTGGAAGTTATATTAAAATTTCCAAAGGCAATAATGAATTTGTATATTTAAAAGGTTAATTTTGCCCAATATTTTTTGAATTTTTTTCGAGTTTTAATCTTTCTAGCCTTTTTTTAAATTATTTTTCAAGCCTGTTCTTGTCATATTCTCCGGCGGCGCCGGAGAAAATATATTCGAAAGAAGCCTATTCCCAAACGTTGGGTTGCCGAACGTACTTTTGCTTGGTTTGAAAATTTTTCAGACTTTGGCAAAATTGTGAACTTATTATTTTATCTAGTTTATTTTTACCACTTCTTCATTTAATTCTTGTTTTAATTAAAAAATTTTAAACAGGTTCTAAAATTCATATACTATACTTTGATTATGAAAATTAATTTTTCTCCGGCATAGCCGGAGAGAATGCTTTTTCCAGGCTCATATGCTATACTTTGATCGCGAGGTAAATTAATTATGAAAAAAATCGTAGTCTTAGGTAGCACCGGTTCGGTGGGAACTCAATGTTTAGAAGTTATTGAAAATTTGAAAAATTTTAAAGTTATTGCCTTGTCTGCCGGGAATAATATAGAATTATTAGAAACTCAAATATTAAAATTTAATCCTGATTATGTATGTGTGAAAAATAAGCAGGACGCCGAGAAATTATCGAAAAAATTTAAAAAAATAATTTTTTTCAGCGGCACACAGGGTTTGTGCGAAATCACAAAAATAAAAGAATCCGATTTAGTTTTTAATTCTGTTGCGGGATTCGAAGGCATACATGCAAGCTTTTCGACACTCAAATCAGGTAAAAATCTTGCTCTTGCAAACAAAGAGTCTATCGTTGCAGGCGGCGATTTTTTAATAAATATTGCGAAAGAAAATAATTGCAAAATTTTACCGGTCGATAGCGAACACAGCGCAATTTGGCAGTGTTTGAGCGGCAAAGAAAAGTTTTTGAAAAACCTTATTTTAACGGCTTCCGGCGGGCCTTTTTTTGGCAAAAACAAAAAAGAACTTGAAAATGTTTCTTTGAAAGGCGTTTTAAAACACCCAACTTGGAATATGGGTGCCAAAATATCTGTCGACTCGGCCACGATGATGAATAAAGGGCTCGAAATTATCGAAGCTGCGTATTTATTTAATATTAATAAAAATTCAATAGACGTTTTGATTCATCCACAAAGTATTGTGCATTCAATGGTCGAATTTATTGATGGTAATATTTTGGCTCAAATGAGCACGCCGAGTATGAAGTTCCCGATACAGCACGCTCTAACTTACCCCGAAAGATTAAATTATTCCTGGGGGAGTTTAAATCTTGCAAGTATAAAAAATCTTTCATTTTATGAGCCGGATTTTGATACACAAGAAATTTTAAATTTATGCCGAGACACCATCGGCGATGCCTCGTTTTCATGCGCTTTAAACGCGATAAACGAAGTCGCCGTGAATGCTTTTTTGCAAGGAAAAATTAAATTTTTAGATATAATAAACATAGTAAAAAGAAGCATGGACAAAATAAATTCAATAAAAATAAAATCAATAGAAGATATTATTTATTGCGATAAAATCGCACGAGAATTTGCAAATAATTTTATTTTAAAAAAGTAGCCACGGTATAGTTGAAAGATTTTATTTTACAGCATGAAGAATTACTTTGTTGTATTAAGAATTATTTTACCAAAGCCCATAATCTTGAATTCATCATCCAACGCAAATTGAATGTTATATCTTATATCCTTAAAAGCGAACCTATAAGAACCATTAAATTCAATTTTTAATCCATTTTCAACATTTGGAGTCTTCATAAAACTTATAATTGAATTTACTGTTTCCTTACAACTTTCATTAATATTTTTACCAACTTCATATTTTTAATTAATAATTTTTTTATAAAAATCAGTTATTTTATTCTTATTTGAATCAAATGCACTAGGAGCCGCCTCTTGGAATTTTTTCAACACAGCATTTAAATTTTCATCTTTTTCATCATTATTTTGATCATTTTCAATATTCTTTTCATTGTCTTGCGCCCCGAGGTCAGGCTGTTTATTTTTCTTTACACGATTTTTTATTAATCTTCCGAAAGAATAACTACCAGCTTCAGAATCTGTAAATCCACCTATCATGCTGTGAATGAGTTCCAGACTACCTAATGTTCCCAACGTACCAACTATAACTTTTGCTGAAAGCGGCATGCCTTTTTTAACTTGAGGAGCTGCCCCCCCTACTGCCCCAAGGGTTTGCTTGGGTTTATTAAAATTTTCAACACCAAAATCTTTTGCCGAAGCACCGGCACTGCAAGCCAATGCGCTCAATAATGTAACCGCGATTTTGCTTTTAGACCCACTCATAAAAAACTCCTCCTTTAAAAATATTAAATTTTATGAAGTTATTTAAAGCCCCTATCATAATCATATCACACATTTTATTTTTGTCAAGCTTTTTTCGCGAATTATTGCGAAAAAAATAAAAATTATAAAAAAGCAGCCTCTGACATCGCCGGAGAGATTACATATTAAGGACTTCGGAAGAAGTCTATTTATTACCACGAACTTTTATGCTATAATAAAAATTAGTTTGTTTTTGGTAACTATATTAACTTCTTCTAAAACATTGTAGGGAATAATAATCAAAGTATTTTTGTCGGCTGTCTGAAAAGGAGGCGTGAAAAAAATGGTATCATCAATATTCAGTATGGGATTAAATGGAGTTGACGCGTTCTTAGTTACTGCCGAAGCAGATATCTCGAGAGGGCTTCCGGCATTCGAAATAGTAGGGCTCCCCGATGCTTCTGTTAAAGAATCCAAAGATAGGGTTCGTTCGGCGCTTAAAAATTCAGAGTTTAAGTTCCCAATCAGTCGAATAGTAGTAAATTTAGCTCCGGGAGACATCAAAAAATACGGTCCGATATATGACTTGCCAATATTGCTCACCATTTTATCCGCAAGCGGACAAATTAACGCTAACCTCGACGACAGCATATTTATCGGCGAACTTTCACTTTCTGGCGAATTAAAACACACTAGCGGAATACTGCCGATGGTCATTAAAGCTAAAGAATTGGGGCTTAAAAAAATTTATTTGCCTGAACAAAACGCAAAAGAAGCTGCAATAATTAGCGGAATTCAAGTTTTACCTGTTAAAAATGTAATAGAATTAACAAATCATCTTGAAGGCGAAAAATATATAATTCCACAATCTGAAACAAAAATTATATTTGAAAATAATAATTCTAATCTCGATTTTTCTCAAATAAAAGGGCAGTACGACGCTAAGCGAGCAATGGAAATCGCCGCTGCAGGCAGACATAACATTCTTTTGATAGGTCCTCCGGGTTCTGGAAAAAGCATGCTTGCAAAAAGAATGTCCACAATTATGCCTAACATGAATTTTGATGAAATTATTGAAACGACAAAAATTTATTCGATTCTTGGCATGCTTTCGCAAGAAAATCCTCTTATTCTAAAAAGGCCTTTTCGAAATCCTCATCACACAGTTTCTCCTGCAGGCCTCACAGGCGGAGGCAGTAGCCCCAGGCCCGGTGAACTTTCGCTTGCCCATAATGGAATTTTATTTTTAGACGAACTCCCGGAATTTTCTAGGGATGCATTAGAAGTCCTGCGCCAGCCAATCGAAGAAGGAAAAGTTACAATTTCGAGGGTAAAGTCAAGCATTACTTATCAGTGCTCCGTTCTTTTGATTGTTGCAATGAATCCTTGTCCTTGCGGTTATTATGGGCACCCTAGTAAAGTTTGCACATGTTCGCAAAGAATAGTTAATAAATATCTTTCGCGAGTTTCGGGCCCTTTGCTTGACCGCATTGACCTGCATATTGAAGTTCCGAGCGTTGAATTTGAGAGCATTTCATCGTATGAAGAAGGCGAAAAATCGGAATTTATACGTGAAAGAGTGATTTTTTCACGCAATATGCAAAATGAGCGTTATAAATCAAAAAAAGTTTGCAACTCAAGAGCAGACTTGATGCATTTTAAAGAGTATTTTGAAATTTCTCAAAACAGCAAAAAAATTTTAAAAAAAGCTTTTGAAAAAATGGGAATATCAGCCAGAGGCTACGAAAAAATACTGAGAATCTCCCGCAGCATAGCCGACCTTGAAAACAGCGATAAAATCCTTGAAGAACATATCCTCGAAGCTATTCAGTATAGAAGTTTGGATAAAAAATACTGGAATCATTAACAGTTCTTTTCTCTCCGGCGCCGCCGGAGAGAACAATAATAGTTTGCCTAAGATTAATAATTTAAAGTTATTTTGCATACTGTCTTATCATTTACAGATTTTTCAATTACAAAATCATTTTCCTCCAACGTTAGATAGTAAAAAGCATCCCCTTGCAATTGCAGACCAATAACATTATTCTGAACATCCATTACCTGTGCAGATCTTTTAGCTATTTTATTGTTTTTAACAACCTGCAACAAGTCATTTAATTCATTTTTCTCATCTTCTGAAAATTGATGTAACATGACCGCTTTTAACATTTTATCAAATTTTTCCACATAGATTTCTGAATCTAATTCTTTAAATTCCTGGATAACTTTTTCTTTAAAATCTAACATTACTTCCTTATTTTCAGGTCTAGCATTCGCATATAATATTTTAGATTCATTCAGTAAACTTTGAACACTTTCGAGCTTTTGCCTAGCTTTATTTAAAAATTTCTCACTATTTTTAATTAAATTTTTCTCATTTGACTGATTTTGACCAAGAGTAACAGCATTTACATCAAAAGTTTTAATAATATCTTTTTCCTTTCCCTTATCTTCACCAGAATCAACAATATCCTGATTTTCAATGTTTTTATTGCCGCCTTGTTTCTCAGCGTCCGGCCCTGTATCTTCAGGTCCTTTATTACCTTTACTCTTTACACCCCAAGCGATAAGCGCAGCAACAGTGCCGAGCGTAAGAATGCTCGCCGCCATAATTCCTATTGTTGCACCTTTACTTAAACCTTTTTTAACAGGCAAATTTTTCGATGCAATTGTTGCCCCCCCCTACTGTCGCAAGGTTTTGCGAGCTTTTTGTTTCCATTGCCTGAGATTTTCCACTAAAAAGCGATGCAAATGCCAATGTAGCTGCAATTTTGCGCTTGCCAAATTTAGACATAAAAATACCTCCAAAAAATAATATTATTCCGTACACATAAAAGTTCAGTATGCATTATTCATTATACCTATGAAAAAATTTTTTTCAAGCAAATTTGTACTAGATTTCTTTCGAAATTGAAAAATGAGCGAAAACCACATTCTCTCCGGCGCCGTCTGTTTTTCTTTTCTTTATTTTGCTTTCATTTTTGGCGTTCTACTTCGTGTTAACAGGTTCTAGAAAGAATGTTTCTATCCTATTTTTGCAAAAATTTTTATTTTTAAGCAAAAAGCTATTGACAAAAAATATTTGGGTGATATAATTCTACACACCATCGCGGAGTAGAGCAGTTTGGTAGCTCGCCGGGCTCATAACCCGGAGGTCGTTGGTTCAAATCCAGCCTCCGCAACCATTATTAAGCGTTCAAGCTTTAGCTTTAGCTTTATAATTAGCACTGAAAAAGGAGGGTCTATGGATTTTGATTTTACATGGATAATTGCTATAATTTCAATAACTGGTTCATTTTTTAACATAAAAAAGATGTCGGTTTGTTTTTACTTTTGGATAATATGTGAGATAATGTGCTTGATAATAGATGTGAAAAGTATGCAATATGGTAGGGCTTTTCTTGATTTATTTTGTGTTGGAATAAATATTTACGGAATTCTTGCATGGTCTAAAAGTGATAAAAATCAAAAAAGAAAAGAATTTGATAAAAGCAATAATTTAGGAATTGCTAATACAGAATTAAAAAATCAAGAATAAATTTAGAAATAATCAAAAAAACTAAGGAGTAATTATGGAAATTGGGAATTCCGAAAACTTAAATAATGAGGTTTTTTATAAAGAATATAATAATTTTGAAAGAATTATAATAAAAACTCACTTTGTAAATATCGGGGAAAGTTACATTGATTTAGTAAATACATATGTTTTGCCGCATTTTGAACAAGGTGACATATTGTTTATAAGTGAAAAAGTTATCTCTATGTGCCAGAAAAATATTGTGGAAAAAAAAGACGTCAAACTTGGTTTTTTTGCAAAATTTCTTTCCAGGTTTGCTTCATCAAATAGTTCCGGAATAGGTATGGATGAGCCTTATAAGCTTCAGCTTGCAATTAATTTAGCGGGATTACCTCTTGTTTTGTTTGCGTGTTTGTGTTCGGCGATAACAAAACTTTTTGGGAAAAAAGGTGTGTTTTACCAAATAGTTGGGCATGGAGTCAGCGAAATAGACGGGTTTTACAGCCATTCGGCATTTGAGCTTTATCATGACATAGCAATTTTAAGCCCCATCGAGCCCGGCAAAGTATGCGATGAAATATACGAAAGTTGCGGTATAAAGTCTGTTATAGTAGACGCAAACGATTTTGGAGTTAAGGTGCTTGGTAAGGCTCAAAATTTAGAAAAAGATGATTTTGAGCTGATTTCAATGATAAAAGATAATCCTGCCGGTCAGGATGACCAACTTACTCCATTTACTTTAATCAAACATGCAAGTTTATGAAAAAATTTTATATTTACGTAGTATTTGTAATTTTCTTGGAGGAATTGGTTGATTACCAATTGGAAAGAGCTCGAATTTAGGTGCAAAAATTGCACTAAGTGTGGGCTTGCAAAGACCAGGACCAGTGTTGTGTTTGGTTATGGTGATGTGAGCTCAAAGATTCTGTTTGTCGGAGAAGGACCGGGCTTTCATGAAGATGTTCAGGGCAAGCCATTTGTAGGGCGTTCCGGCAAGCTTTTGGATGCTATGCTTGAAGAAATAAATTTGACACGCGAAAAAGTTTATATTGCAAATATAGTCAAGTGTAGGCCGCCCGAAAATCGCGACCCTCTGCCCGAAGAGCAAGAACTTTGTATCAATTGGCTTCGTAATCAATTTTACATAATAAAGCCCAAAATAGTTGTTGCCTTAGGCAGAATTGCAGCGCTTAAAATCATCGACCCGGATTTGAAAATAACAAAAGATCATGGTAAATTTTTAATGAAAAAAGGAACATGGTTTATGCCAACGCTGCATCCTGCGGCAGTACTTCGCAATATGAGCAAAAAAGCTGAGTATCAAGAAGATTTTAAAAAATTAAATTCCAAAATAGAGGAACTTGGTATAGATATTTTATAACTTAAAATATTCTTTCCGGCAGTGATTTCTTTCAAAACTGAAAATTAAAACAGAAAGTTTCTCTCCGGCAGTGCCGGAGAGAACATTCAAAATCTTTTATGCTTAATTTTTAATTTTAAAAAAATCAATAATATCAGTATGGATACGTCGGCGGTCGATAATAATTGTTTCCATAATTAATAACAATATTATTTCTACTACCACTAAAGCCTGTATTTGGTGGATAATGCCTAATTTGCTGGTTTATATCTTCAATTTTCTTTAATTTTTCCTTCTCAAGCTTCATGTGTTCATCCCATCTTTCTTTTTCAACAAGCCGATTATATTTATAACGTAACTTCCAAATTTCCACATCAGCATAATGTGCAGCATCGTTAGAGTAATAACCAATCTTTTCAAGATTCGTACGCCAATGATCATACAAACAATTTATAATTTTATCTAAAGTACTTGAGCTTAAACTACTACAATTGCAAACTTTAGTCTGCCAATTTCTAAGATCGACATAATTTCGACAATTTACAAGACTATTAAAAAGATTACTGTTACTGCGTGGTATTACTTCTTTAAGACTTGATGCCAAATCTTTAATATAAACATTTGCACTTGATATTAAGCCTTCTCTTCTATTTACTTCTTCCTTCCATGCTTTATTTTGAAGATGGCAAACTACTCCTGCACCTACAGCCACAGCTGCTAACGCAACCCCTGCAACACAAGTAGCTACTACATCATTTTTAGTTTCAATACTTATGCCAACCGAAGAAGAATGACGCACAGCTTTAGTATTACTTTTTGGCGCAGCACCAAACATCATCATCGAAGCCGCGGTTCCGGATAACAACTTCTTAAATAATTTTTTCCCCATAAATATCACCTCCATTAAAAAATAAACTTAATCTAAAATTTAATAACCATAATAACCATTGTTATAATTGTAATTTGTGTTGTAATCATAGTTGTTATAGTAATCATAATTGGTGTTATAATTAGTATTGTAATTAGTGTCATACTGATTGCTGGTATTATAACTGGTGCTATAATTGTTGCTGTAATCAAAAGTATTGTTGTTTATATTGGTTTTGCTGTTATCAATGTGAGTATTATTAACTTGATTGATAATCTTTTGTTGATTTTTTTTAGCTTCTATCTTTTTTTCTTCAATTTCGACGCTTTTTTCAAATCTTTCATCTCTTGCAAGGTCTTCGCACATCTTTTCTAACATGTAAACATTTGCGTATGCATTCATGGATTCCCATGTCAGCCAATGAGAATATAAACAATCTTTAACTTTTCTCAAATTTTTAAGTCCCATACCGCTTGGGATTGTGCCTTGCCAACTTAAAAGATCATATCTATTTTGACATTTTACAAGTGACCTGAATAAATCACTATTTTTGCGTGGTATTACTGTTTTAAGATTTTTGGCTAGATCTTTTATATAATAGTTTGTTCCTTCTATCAAAAGCTCTCTGGCCGCTAACTCTTTTTTCCATGCTTTATTTTCAAAATAAGCAATTATTCCACCTACTATACCTATAACTGCTAAAATACCGGCTGCAATACCGATGGCTGCCCACTCCTTTTTAGAATCACTATTGGATTCTTCCATAGCATAAACCTTATTATTAAAAGTTTCTTTTGGGCAAGTATTAAAAATCATCATCGAGACCATAACGCCGGACAAAAATTTTCTGGATTTAGAAAAAAGCTTTGAAACCATAGAAAACCTCTCAAAATTTAGTTTAATATCGTCAATGTATAACCCATTGACTACTCACATTTTACCACTAAAAATATTAAATGTCAAGGGTAACAAATAAAGGCGTTGCTAAAAAAAGATAGATATTTCCTCCGGCGGCGCCGGAGAGAATATTTGAATTTTTTCAATTTATTATATTTTCATTGAAAAAATAAATTTTGTTTGATAAAATGCTTTTCAGCAGGAAGTGTCCGAAGATGGCGGTTAGTCACTCCAATTGAAAGGAGTGATTGATATGAGTGAAAATCTAGTTTTATTATTTTTAATATTACTTATGATTTTTTTGATCATAAAAAAATAACCGCCACTTGTTGAAGAAGTAAGCGATTATTATTTAATTTAAGCTTACCAATTTAAAATGGACTAACCGCCAAAAGCGGGTTTCCTGCCATTATTATATAACTAAAAAAAGAAAAAATCAACTGAAAAAAGTTTTTCCTAACGCTGTCGGAGAAAAAATTAATTTGAAAACCACTATTTAATTTTTTGAAAAAATGATAGAATAGCAAAACTATTTTACTCCGGCAGTGCCAGAGAAATTAAAATAAGTAATTTGAGGTTTTGGGAGAGCTAAAATGGCGTTTGATAAAAAAAAGGCGCTTGAAACAGCGCTTGCACAGATAGAAAAACAATTCGGCAAAGGTGCTGTGATGTGCCTTGGTGACCATGAGCATATGAATGTTGATGTTATATCCACAGGTTCGCTGTCGCTAGATATTGCACTTGGCATAGGAGGACTGCCGCGGGGGAGAATAATCGAAATTTATGGTCCGGAATCTTCGGGAAAAACGACTTTGGCGCTGCACTGTATTGCCGAAGCTCAAAAGGCTGGCGGTTTTGCGGCATTCATAGATGCAGAGCATGCGTTGGACCCTAAGTATTCAAAAGCCTTGGGAGTGGATATCGATTCACTTATAATTTCTCAGCCGGATACCGGCGAACAGGCGCTTGAAATTACCGAATCTTTAGCGCGTTCCGGTGCGATAGATGTTATAGTCATAGATTCCGTTGCAGCGCTCGTTCCAAGAGCCGAAATCGAGGGCGAGATGGGGGATGCTCATGTTGGACTTCATGCAAGGCTTATGTCGCAGGCTCTTAGAAAACTTGCAAGTGTTATTTCAAAATCAAATTGTGTTGCTATTTTTATAAATCAGTTAAGAGAAAAAGTTGGAGTTATTTATGGTAACCCGGAAGTTACCACAGGTGGCAGAGCGCTTAAGTTTTATGCTTCTGTAAGACTTGATATAAGAAAAATCGAAACGCTTAAAGTTGACGGCGAGATTATAGGTTCTCGAACCAGAGCAAAAGTTGTTAAAAATAAAGTAGCGCCACCGTTTAAAGAAGCCGAATTTGATGTTCTTTACGGCAAAGGTATTTCGCGCGACGGCGAAATTATCGATATGGCGATAAAATTCAATATAATTCAAAAAAGTGGCGCTTGGTTTGCTTATAAGGAGTACAAGCTCCAGGGCAAAGATAGCGTTAAAGAACTAATAAAATCCAAACCTGAGCTTGCGCTCGAAATTAAAAATTTGGTTTTTGATAGGCTTGGCATAAAAAATAATAATTCCGAGATAAAACCGCAAGAACTTGTAAAATAAGATGTCAAACTTTCTGGCATCACATAATATTTGTCTCTTGTTTCGAAACCTGTAATATGTATTCTCTCCGGCGGCGCCGGAGAGATGTGAATTATTTATTAGAGTTTCTTTTTTCATCCTGAATTTGACTTATACCATCCAGTACCAAGTATGCCCCGGCGGCACAGCCTGCGGCTCCTCCTATTTTCTTTTTGTCGCCTAATTTTTTTGAAATTTCACTTAAATATGGTATATTTTTATCTTTTCCGGTAAGTACGGCTACAGAACCTGCAGCAATTGCTGTTCCGGCAATAATTTTCAATCCTCCTTTAAAATAATTGATAACTCCACCACCACTTGCTTTTTCCATTTGTTTGTCATTTAAATTTTGTTTACTCATAAAAATCACCTCTGTTTTTTTAGAATATAGCTAAAATATATAAAATATATTTCACTATTATATTTTATTATATTATTTTTATATAATTTTGTCAATAAATAATAAATTCTTTTGAAAAGCAGCCTCCGGCGCTGCCGGAGAGGACAGCTATTTTCAATGGATAATTATACTCAACTTGTCCAGAATTTATTACTCAAATTATAAATTTAATTTTTTAAATCGACAACACTTTCCTCTGGCATTGCTGGAAAAAATTTATATAAATTTTTTAAATTATATTGAACTTTTTCGAATCCCTTCACGCGGTAAGCTCTTGTCACTCCAATAATATTTATGCTGTTCAAACTTGTCTTTTCTTATCATGAATACATCAGCATCTATTTTCCATCCGTTAACATTTTCACCACTTAACATTTTGTTCATATTCACTATGTCTATTTCACGTAGATATGAATCTTTATTGTTATTGCTGAAACTATTAGGATCTTGGATTATTACACGAGAAAGTTTATAACTTTCATTATAAAGAAAATGAGCATACACAGAGTGACTACCATTAACTCGTAGGGTACACCCACCGATAAAATACTCTGTTTCATCAAAATTGCCTTTAACATCATGCATGATATTTTTCAGTTTGTATCCTGAATCTAAATTTTTTTTCGATTTTACTATACGATTACTACTAATAGTTAATAATGGTGGATGCAATTTATCTTTATCATTATCATTTTTAGCCGCTTTAGCCGCTGCTTCTTCTAAACTTTTATAGTTTCCAAATAACTCGGGTTTAATTCCATTTAGGGACCGATAAATACTGTCTGGAAAATAATAAGCATTAATTAAATACTTATTCTTATCATTATCATAATTCCAAAAATTTTCCGGAGGTTTTACGTCAATTTGTTTATGATTTTGACTTTCAGTTACTCTAGTAGATTCCCATAAAGATTTGAAACATAATAATTCCTTTTTTAAATCTTTATCTCCTTCTTCATTTAAATTTTCATCATTTTCTTTTATAAAATTATCTATCTCACCTATAAATGCTGGATTTAAAAACATGTTAAGAATTGAATTTCTTATACAGCTTCCCAACGGATATTCTTCTCCACCATACCACTTTATAAACTTAATTATCCCATGCGGGTCTTCTTCCCAAATTTTTTTCTGAACTTTTGGTTGATTCTTTTTAGTATTAGAACCATTGCTGGTGTTATCTACACCAATTTCTGCTGGATTCTGCTCATCGCCGGGATTTTTACCATTTTTATTTGTGAAATTATAAATTAAATATCCGCCCAAAGCAGCTGCGGCAATAGTGCCCAAACTCCAAAAAACTGGTGCAAGGGATTTGCCAGATTTTTTTGCGTTCAGCGTGGCAATATTAGATTTTTTTTCGATTTGTGTATCAGCCTTTAAAGCAGCATTTATTTTTGACTTTGCCGAAACGATAGATGCTAATGCCATAGTGGCCGCCATCATCTTTTTCTTCCTCTTTGAATTCATAATTATTTACCTCCAAAAAATAAAAATTTAAGAATGAAAACTAAAAAATAAACTTTCAACTGTAATTATTATAAAACAAAAAATGATAAAAGTCAACTTGTAATGAAGATAGGTATTGCAAAAATATATAGAAAGGCTAGTAAAAGAAAGTAAATAAAGAAACAGAAAAAGAAATCATAGAAAGAGAACGAGACCAACAATAAGTTTTACGAGCAAAGCGAGCAAGGT
>JAFSLT010000035.1 GCA_017448285.1 Clostridia bacterium | reverse complement strand
TAACTTTTAGAACTCGTTTGAAACGTTTGGCACGTAAGACCATTTGTTATTCAAAATCGCTTGAAATGCACAAAATTTTACTCAGTTTGTTAATTAATCTTCTTGAATTCTCTTCTAAACTACTTTAGTACATGACCCAAACTTTGATACAAATATATTTTTGCAATTAACGTCCAAATTTTTTTCTTCTTTATATGAAAAAATGACATGTTTTTATTGACATTACTTTTTTTATCTTGTATAATAAAAATATATTATATTTTAGGAGGTGCCTCATCATGATAAATTCGTGTTTTTTTGTCAATATTAAAATTCAAAATCATAATCACCATCATGGATGGGGGTTGCATCTCTTGCGGTAATTAGAAATTTGCCGGCATGGATGTAATCCCAAGTATTCGGGAATTCATGCTGGTGATTTTTTTATCTTCTTAAATAATTTAAAAAATAAAAACACTGCTGGATTTTCGAATTTAAGGTGGTGTTTTTATTTTAATTTTATTATTTTAATTTAAGGAGATATTTTATGAAAATAAATTTTAAATTTTTAATTATTTTTTTGATAATTTTCAGTTTTTTGTCAAATTTTAATTTTGTAAATACTTATGCCGAGGATAAAAAAGATAAAATCGTGATTGGCCTTGATATAAACGTTCCTCCGATGGGGTTTAAATCTGAAAACGGCGAAATTATCGGATTTGATATAGACTTGGCAAATGAAGTTTTTAAAAATAATTACGAAAAAGTTATTTTTCAGCCTATTGATTGGGATTCTAAAGAGTTTGAGCTTAATAGCAATAAAATCGATGTTATCTGGAACGGTCTTTCGGAAACTCCTGATAGAAAAGAATCAATGCTTTTGACTAATCCGTATCTTAAAAACAGGCAGGTTATTTTAGTTCGAAAAAATTCTGAAATTAATTCGTTTGAAAATCTTAAAAATAAAATAATTTGCGTTCAAAAAGGCTCAACCGGAGCCGATGCGCTCGCTGAACACAAGATTTCTGGCGCAATTAAACAAACTGTTGAACTTGAAAATATGGTTAACTGCCTAAACGAAGTCGAAACCGGAAAATCTGACGCAACGGTTGTCGATGAAGTCGTTGCAAAATATTATTTGAACAAATTAGGAGAAAATAAATTTAAAATTTTAAATGAAGAATTATCTTCAGAATTTTACGTAATAGCTGTGAAAAAAGGTAATTTGGAACTCAAAGAATTTATCGAACAAAAACTCGATGAAATTTATAAATCAGGAAAAACTTCCGAAATTTCTAAAAAATGGTTCGGTCAAGATATTTTTTACTGGCAAAATGAAAGCTCAAATAAAAATTCAGGCAAAAAAAATCTTAATTTTTTAACTCCAATGCTTGACGGACTAAAACAAACTTTGCTTTTATTTATCATAGTTTTAGCGCTTTCAATGCCCTTGGGATTATTTTTATTTTGTTTGCAAAGATTAAAATTCGGAATAATAATCAAATATTTTATAAATCTCATGCGCGGCACACCACTGCTTTTACAGTTGCTTTTTATTTTTTATGGAATTCCATATTTGCCATTTGTAGGCGAATTTTTGGCGATAAAAAGCAGATTTTTAGCTGGAATTATAACTTTTATGTTAAATTACTCGGCATATTTTGCAGAAATTTTCCGTGGCGGATTTTTATCTATCGACAAAGGCCAATACGAAGCCGCAAAGCTTTTAGGAATAGGAAAATTTAAATTATTTTTCAAAATTTTGCTCCCGCAAGCCATGAAAATCTGCATGCCGTCGATATGCAACGAAGCAGTGACTTTAATAAAAGACACATCGTTAATTTTCGCAATCGGCGTTCAAGAATTACTTTCGAACACAAAAAATATCGTAAACTCGACAGCAAATATAATGCCATATATAGCAGCTTTTGGAATTTATTTGATAATTTGCTCAATAATCGTATTTATTTTCAAAAAATTAGAAACAAAATTTAAATTTTAATAAATAAATTTTAATTTTAAAAAATATTAAATATAAATATTAAGGAGAAATCATGTACGCAATTGAAACTATTGGCATTACTAAAAAATTTGGCAATAATATTATTTTTGAAAACCTGAATTTTAAGGCAAAAGAACACGAAATTACTTCGATTTTAGGACCCTCCGGCAGGGGCAAAACAACTCTTTTGAGATGCCTTGCAGGGCTTGAAAATATTAATAACGGTACGATAAAAATTTTCGACGAAATTTTAAATAACAAAAATAAAGATAATCTTATTAAAAATATCGGATTCGTCTTCCAAAATTTGAATTTATTCCCAAATTTAACTGTTATTCAAAATTTAAAAATAGTATTAAATTCGCCGGAAAAAGCGCAGAATTTAATTAATAAATTTAAATTAAACGGCAAAGAAAACGAATTCCCGAAAAATTTATCTGGAGGCCAAAAACAAAGAGTCGCAATCGCGAGAGCCTTAATGCTCGAACCCAAAATTTTAATTTTCGACGAGCCGACTTCTGCACTTGACCAAGAATTAATTTCAGAATTTTTAAAAATAATTCGTGGTTTAATTAATCAAAACCGAACAATAATAATAGTTACTCACGACACAAATTTTGCCAAAAATTGTTCTGATAATATTTTTGAAATTTAAAAAATAATTATTATTTCTATTTACGCCATATAAGATTTTTGTGAGGAAATATTAAAAAAAGATTAAGATTTTTGTTAATTTATATCTTCGATTTTAATTTTGTGATTTTTAAGTTTTGAATCGTAAGAAATTCCGACGGCAAGCTTTTGACCTGTGTAATCTTTTAAAGCATCAGCATATCTTTTTTCTTTGATTTGCTTTAGAGCTTCTTCGGGTGTAGCGTTTTTCTTAAGCTCTAATATGAATGCAGGTTTCGATTTGTCATTCGGATAAAAAATGAAATCTGCCCTGCCGGCTCCTGCTTCCATTT
>JAFSLT010000034.1 GCA_017448285.1 Clostridia bacterium | reverse complement strand
TCAATGAATTGCACCCATCGAAAGCACCTTCAGCAACATTAGTTGCTTTTGGAAAATTTGCGGTTACCAAATTGGTGCAATTTTGAAATTCACCAGAACCTATTGTCGTAATTGAATCCCCAGTAACTGATGTTATATCTGTATTATCTTTAAATGTATGATAGTCGATTCCTGTGACATCTACTTCTTCTACTCCATCATAAGACGCTTTTACAGGAATAACTACTTCTCCACCACTGCCATTATATCCAATAACTGATGCAGAATTACCTATTCTATAATACATAAAATCACCATAATCAAAACTTGGACTTGATACACCTCGTGTTAAAACTTTCATAAAAAGCGCCGACGCAAAACACAGGAGGAAACTTATCAAAAAAATTTTGATTCTCCTGAAAAAAAGATATTTTTCGTACTCGATTTGATAAATATTAGTTTGATGAATCACGTTTATAGCCCCCATATTTATATATATAAAACACTGAAAGTATTTTATATCAAAAAGAAAAAATATGCAATATATATAAATTATAGCGAAAAAAAATCCGACAAAAGTTTCACTTAATATTCTTCCGAAAGTTTATGTATACAAACTCCGGAGTGCAAAGAAGTATGTTAAATAAACGTGGAGAGAAAAAAGTGATGTTTAGAATATCGTGGGCATTTTATTTTTTCCCATTTTTCTATTATATAAACATATTTGATTTGCGCTCCCATTTAAATTTTAAAAGAAAATTATTAATTAAATTCTAAAATCTTAAAACTTTACCATCATATAAGTTATGACCATGAATAATAATTAAATCGTTTTCTTTGAGATAATTGGGGTCAGAATCTTTTATGTGGCAAATAGCGAATTTACCGGATTCGTACGAAACGTCTACGAGCCTGAATTTTACTGTTCTCCGGTCAAGAATAAATACGCCGGTCTTGCCATTTTGGTTATGTAAAACTTTTTTATTTATCTTTATTCCTTCATCCGATTGAGTTTTGATTTTTACATTTTCAAGCCTGCAATTGGCAAAAAAATTATTTATATTGGCAGAAAATACAGCAATTTTCTTTCCGTTACCAATTTCTATTAATCTTAAAAAATCACAATCGAACTCTTCATTATTTAATTCAAATTTTATTTTAAATTTTTTTTTATTTGCGACCAAATTATTTTTGGAATCCAAATAGCATAAAATTATACAGTTATTACTCTTAACAATTTTACCAAAAATACTATTGTCATTTTTTTGCGGTTTGGAATACGATTTAAAATTCAGATTTTTTATTTCATCATCAGTGATGTTTAAACTAAGTGAATCTTCAAAACCATCGGTATAACTGCTAAAAAATCCGTTAGTTTCAGATTTGATTTCGTTAAAATTAACATCTTTTTTTTCATCAGTTTGATTTATTACTAAATTTTTTTTATTATTTAAAATTTTTTCATGCATTCTAACAAAATTCAAGATATTATAATCATAAATTTTGTTATGAATCATGTTTCTTATAATATTATTAGTTTTATCGTTAATATCTTCAATTTTTAATATTTCTAATTTTCCCGTATTAATTTTACCATCATTATTTAATAAATCTTCCGATTCATAAACCTTGGCTATCATTTGCCCTTTGGCGATTTTTGAATTATTCGGGCAAATAATTTTTAAAAATTTAGAATTATTTTTTAAAACTTCTTCATCTCGTACTACCAAAGCTTCAGCGTCAACAAACTCGCTGAATTTGGTAATCTTTGCGCACTCTGTTTTAACTTTTACAAAAAATGAAATATATACAAATCTAGTTATAATTATCAACAAAATAATAAAAGATACAATCGCAACTCTTTTAAGAGTAAATATTTTAGCCAACTATTCCACCAAGCTCAGCGCTTTTTCAACAATACTTTCACAAGTTAATTTATAATATTTTTTTAAAAATTCTAAATTCCCAACTTGGCCGAATTCATCTTCGACGGCGACATATTTTATGGGAACTGGAAAATTTTCTGCCGCAAGTTCACATATTGCCGAAAATAATCCGCCAAATTTATTGTGATTTTCAGCGACAACTGCTTTTTTAGTTTTTTTAATAGAACTTAAAATAGTCTTTGAATCTAGCGGTTTTATGGTGTGAATATCAATAATTTCGGCTGATATATTTTTATTTTTCAAAACTTCATATGCTTTTAAGGCTTCTTCTACCATTATTCCTGTGCAAAAAATCGAAATATCGCTGCCGTTTTTGATGATGCTAGCTTTCATTAAATCAAATTCACAATTATTTTCATCAAAAATTTTTATATTGCCTTTTCTAAAAATACGTACATAAATCATGCTTTTATAATTTAATATTTGCTTTAAAGATTTTTTGAGCTGGATTTCATCACAAGGTTCAAAAACAGTAGTTTGCGGCATGCTTCTGATAATTCCAACATCTTCAAAACTCATATGAGTGCCGCCGTTATTGGTAGCGGTAATCCCGGGGTCGAGCCCGAAAATTTTAACATTTTGTTTTGAATAGCATATCGAAACAGCTATTTGGTCGCAAATACGCCTTGTTGCAAATGGTGTAAAAGTGAAAATAAACGGAATGAATCCGTAACTTGAGAGTCCTGCGGCGATGCTTGCCATATTTTGCTCCGCAACCCCAACGTTAAAGCACCTTTTTGGGAATTTTTGATATAAATTTGAAAGCGCTGCAGCTTTTGCAAGGTCAGCATTTATTATGACTACTTTCTCGTTTTCTTCCATTATTTTTTCAAGTTCCGCAGCCAGAACTTTACGCATTTCCAATTTTTTACCTCTCTTGTTTATTTAATTCATCGAGCGCCATTTCTAATTGTTCTTTGCTGATGTTCATACTGTGATTATTAACTCCTGCTTTTTCTACAAAAGGAATGCCGAATCCCTTTGTAGTATTTGCAACTATCATACAGGGTTTATTTTCTAAAATTTGTGCCAATCTTAAAGCATCATCAATTTCTTCGCAGGAATTCCCATTTCTAACTTCAATCACGTGCCATCCAAAAGTTCTCCATTTGTCGGAAGCAGGCAAAATTGAGCAAACATCTATTATTTCCCCGTCAATTTGCGCACCGTTATAATCCAAAAAAGCGATTAAATTATCAAGCCTATTGTGGCTTGCAAACATAGAGGCTTCCCAAATCTGCCCTTCTTGGGATTCACCGTCGCCGATTATCGTGTAAATTTTAGCATTATCGTGTTTTAATTTTGAACCAAGTGCAATTCCAACAGCGCACGAAAAACCCTGACCGAGTGAACCCGTTGTCATATCAATCCCGGGAGTTTTATTCATATCGCAATGGCTCGGAAGATTCGTGCCGGGTTTATTTAAAGTCAAAAGCCAAGATTTATCAAAAAAACCTAAATTTGCTAAAACTGCATAAACAGCAGGGCCAGCGTGACCTTTTGAAACAATAAGTCTATCTCTACCTTCTTTTTTAGGGTCATTTGGGTCGAAATTCATGTAATTGTTATATAAAACTGCCAATATTTCTACAATCGAAAGCGAACCTCCGATGTGCCCCACACCAAAAGTACCGATTTCCTGAATTATGTCTTTTCTTATTTGCAGGCAAAATTCCTTTAAATTCAAAACTTCCTCCTAAGAATCATATATTTCATACTAACTTGACAAAAAATAAAATTCAAGTGGTAAGCTATGACGGCATTGATAAAAAAAGATGTATATATTCTCTCCAGAGTAAATATCTATCTTTATTTAACAACGCCTCTTTTGAAACTTAAAAATTAAATCGGAAGCGCTTTCTCTGGCATCGCCGGAGAAAAACTTAAAATCTTTTTGAATTTAAGATAAATATGAATTATTTTTATTAATTTACAAAAAATATTTGCAAATAAAAATTTAAGCAGTATAATTAACTATAAAAGGCATTGCAAAAAGCGAATCAAAACATTTTCGATGGCGCCGAAAAAAATTCAGGCTCTTTCTAATGCTGTTTTTGATGATATAATATATAAAAATTTAAGGATTTAATATGTTAACTAAAAGTACTTTTACAAAAAAATTTTTTATAATAACATTTTTTTATTTTAATTTTATCTCTTTTAAATTTGTTTTTGCATCAAATAATATTATAAATATTATTCATACGAATGATATTCACGGAAATTTTGGGAGCGTTTGGGACGGCGAAAATCTTAAAATAATAGGTTTGGATTTTATAAAAAGTATAAAAGATAATTTACCAAATGCCGTTCTTGTTGATGCTGGTGATGCTTTGCAAGGCAGTGCGATTTGCCTTTTAGATCAACCAAGTGTGATAAAGCTTATGAATGAAGCAACATACGATATTCGTGTACCGGGAAATCACGATTTTGATTTTAAAGTAGACCAAGTTATTGAAAATGCAAAAAATTCTAATTGCCCTATATTGGCTGCAAATGTTGTTTATAAAAACGGTGTGCCGATACTCAGTGGAATAAACAAAAACAATGGTGAAAACTTCATCATTGAAGTTAATGGGAAAAAATTGGGTTTTTTTGGATTGGTAACCGATGAAACAGCTATTGTTACTCCGCCTGAAAACATTTTGAATATTGAATTTAAAAACGAAGCAGAAATTGCTAAAGAACAAGTGGCAAAATTAAAAGAAAGAGGCGCCGACTTAATAATAGCCGTAACTCATATTGGTGTTGGAGAAGCTTCAAATTATACTACTGAAGATTTGGCACGAGAAGTTGATGGTATTGATATAATCATTGATGGTCATAGCCACACTAAAATGACAAAAAAAATAAATAATACAATTATTCAGCAGACTGGCTCGTATGCTCATAATGTGGGAATATTTGAAATTTGTTTTAATCAAGACGGAAAGTTTGAAATAAAAAGTTATATCATAAACGCTTTGGAAGTAGGTGAAAAATTCACTCCCAACTTAAATGCAACTAAAAAATATCAGGAGTGTATTAATAAATTTAAACCGATGCTTGATAAGCCGGTGGGTTTTTTATTTAAAACATTGTTTGGCGGGCAAAATATCCCGAGAAGTACCGAAACAAATCTTGGCGATGCTATTTGCGATGCGATGATAGATTATGCAAAAGATAATATCCAAGGATATGAAAATATGCACAAGGTTGCATTTATGATAGGCGGAGGAATAAGAAAAACAATTAAAAAAGGGCTGGTTAAATATCAAGATGTTATTGAATGTATGTTCCATGGCAATAAAATTTCTTTTCAAATAATAACACCCAAAATACTTTACGAAATTCTTGAACACGGAGTTGGAAAATTAAGTTATCCAATAAGTAAAAACGATTTCTTTAGAGGAGAGTTCGGCTCATTCCCTCAAGTTGGAGGTTTAAAATTTGATTTTGATATATCGAAAAAAGCGTATGATTATAATACTAATACCGGTGGCGAAAGAGTAATATCAGTTAAATTGATTGATGAAAATGGTGAGGAAATTAAGTCGTTATCAAGAAAAGATGATAAAACTCAATTAATGCTGCTTAGCAACAATACTATGACTTATTCCATACCTCCTATTGCAAATATCGAAAAAATAAAAATAGGTGAAAATTTAACCGATATACTGGCAAATTATATCAGCAAATCGTCATCAAAAAACAAGGGATTAAATTATAGCGTAAATAACAATAGAATAAATTTAATTAACAGTCAGTTTAGTAATTTTGATTCCATAATAACTGTAAAAAATTCTTCGGGTGTGCTTTCTGATTCAGAAGTAGAAGTTTTCATTGATAATACTACAAGTAAAAAATTTACAACGGATTCTGAAGGAAAAATATACATAAAAAATTTAAAAACAGGTTTGCATCTTGTAACTATAAAACATTGTGATTTTGAAGGGGAAATTTTAGTCAGTAATTTGTGTAATATAAAAAACGTAGATTTGATATTAAACCGTAATGATATTAAAAAAACATTGTAATTAATCAAGGCGTAACTATTCCAAAAGATATATGATACAATAAAAATATGGTATATGATAGATTTCTTTCGAAACCAATGCTCGATGTTTAAAACATTGAACAGATATCTTTCCTGCAACCCCGGAGAGAAAGTGAAAAAATTACCGGATTATTCTCGTCCGTGCAAATCATACTCTAAGGTATTGACATTTTATTTTATTATGATATCATATTGTCAGTCATTGAGCTCGGTATATTTACTTCCGGGTTGAATAAAATAAAAACAAATGTTGAGGTGCTTTATATGGGAATTTTTGAAGATTTATATATAAAAATGCGTGATGGAATATATAAAGTAGGCGATAAAACTGGCAAACTTCTTAATATTTCAAAAATTAAAATTGAAATGGCTGAAAAAAAGAACTTGATTTTTGAAAAATATAAATTGATCGGAAAGTACGTTTATGATATGTATAATAACGACGAAAAGTTCGAGTTCGAAGATATCATGGATTGGCTGGAAGAAATAAAAAATTTAAAGTTGAGCATGAAAGAGTGCGAAAGAAGGCTCCATCGTGCGCAGGATAAACTTTTTTGTTCATATTGTAATCATAAAAATGAATCAGATGCAATATTCTGCGGCAAATGCGGCAAGAGAATATCATTTTCGGGCAATAAAGAAAAATCAAATGATCCCGAAAATTCTGAGTCATCCGAAGAAGTTGAAAACGAAAAAGAAAATAACGCTGAGTAATTTCATATAATCAACGATAACATTTGTGAGTTCACTGAAAAAGTGAAAAGCTTGTTTTGTAAAAAATAAAAAATTAAAAAAATAAATCGGAGGAGTTAAAATGAATATAAATTATAAAGCAGAAAATAAAGAAAATAAACAATTAAACTTGGAAAAAAGAAATAGACAAAATTCAGGCATTCCAAAGCCTGTATTATATACCGGTTTAAGTATTGCAGGCGTTGCAGCTATTAGTATTATTGGCAAAATCCTTTATGATAAATCAAAGAAAAATGATGACAATAATCCAAGGTCGCAGCAAAATAATCAATTTGAAAATAATGAATGGAAAGATCTGGTTTACGATCGTGATATCGAAATCAATGGTATAAAATTAACTCCAGCCGACCAAAAGTGGTTTCGAACTTATATGATTTTGTTTCAGCAGCAGTATCCGCTTTGTTGGCACAATGCTTCAATGCAGTTTTTAGCTTGTCCGGAGATTATGTTTGGCGAAGAAGAATATAAACAAGAATTTGGTGAAGCATATCCCGAAAAAATTAAATCTATGATTAATTGGATGAAAAAACAGATTGAAGTTCAAAAAAAAGATAAAAATTTGAAAATTGAAGATTATTTTAAAGAAAAAATATGGAAATTTGTCCCAGCAAGTGTCAGGAAAGTTCCTGAAGGTTTTGAAAATTTAATTCCCCAAGAAAATGATACAAATATTGGTCCTTTAAAACTTGCTCCGAGTAACTTTATGTTTAGAAGTGACTCTGCGTCACCCAGACAAATTTATGGTGGGAAATTCAATAATGTTAACTTTTCTGAAAGGATGGCTAATATTGATGAAACAATCCACCCAAGTGATATTGAATTTGATATGTATGCTGCAAGCAAAGGTAGTCTTGCTAAGGTTAATTTAGCAACCATTGATTATCTCATGGAGAAAGAGGGATATATAAAAAATAAAGATAAAAGTTTTACATTAGGTTTTCCGACTCTGTTTAATTCCGAACAACTAGGTAGAGGTTTAGATATGGAGAATATACGCCGAATAGATAATTTAATATTTCGACCTCTCAATTATGGTTTTAAACCTACGTTTATTGCAGTAGAGCTAGAGGGGCATTATTCTGTGTTTTATTTTCTTTACAATGATGCTGGAGCTTTGCGATATGTCATTTGGGCAAATGGCAGCAATCCAGGATTTCAAGTTTTAACAATTGATAAATTTTGTAATGAACTGCAAAAAGGAACTCATAATTTCAAGGATGGTGGTTTTGTCGTCAGATATTCGCCGCAAAACATCGTTAAAAAATATTACACACCAGAACTTATGTTTAATAATTAAGGAGGAATTTAAAATGAATATAAATTACAAAGCAGAAAATAAAGAAAATAAACAATTAAACTTGGAAAAAAGAAATAAACAAAATTCAGGCATTCCGAAGCCTGTATTATATACCGGTTTAAGTATTGCAGGCGTTGCAGCTATTAGTATTATTGGCAAAATCCTTTATGATAAATCAAAGAAAAATGATGACAATAATCCAGGGTCGCAGCAAAATAATCAATACAAAAATAATGAAATAAATATTACAAATAATAAGAAAATTAAACAAACTAATGAATGGAAAAATCTGGTTTACGATCATGATATCAAAATAAATGGTATTAAATTAACTCCAGCTGACCAAAAGTGGTTTCGAACTTATATGATTTTGTTTCAGCAGCAGTATCCGCTTTGCTGGCACAACGCTTCAATGCAGTTTTTAGCTTGCCCGGAGATCAGGTTTGGGGAAGAAGAATATAAACAAGAATTTAAGGAAGAATATCCCCAAAAAATTAAATCTATGATTAATTGGATAAATAGCCAAATCGAAATTAAAAGAAAAGATAAAAATTTAAAAATCGAAGATTATTTTAATGAAAAGATAAGAATACATGTTCCGCCGGCAGTCAGAGAAGCACCAGATGGTAAGGAAGGTTGGTTGCCTTCAAAAGATCATGATCCAGAAAATAAAGAACCACTTTGGGGGCTTGGCGATGGCAATGATTTTATGTTTTACTACCAAGATAATAAAACTTATAATAAATTCAATGGTAGTGACTTTACCAAAAATATTATCAACTGTAGTTCTTTGCTCGGATGTAGTATAAATAGTCATATTTATAAATTAGAAGACATTAATATTGGTTGTGAATCAGAAGATATGATGAATAATTTTCATATCAAAAATAAAGACAAAGGGTTTACATTATCTTGTATACGAGCACACTTTTTACACTTCCCTATTATTAATTTGTTATTTCACTTTGTAAACAATAATGGTGTTCAGTATCTGCCAACATTTTTATCAATTGGTAATCAAGGACACTATAGTGTGTTTTATATTTTATACAATAGCGATATGTCACTTAAATATGCTATTTTAGGTGACGGAGGACAACCGGGGTTTAAAATTTTAAATTATGATGAGTTTAATAATAAATTAGAAAGTTTGAAAAAAAATGATAAAGATGGATTTATGATTAGGTATTCTCCACAAAATATCGTTAAAAAATATTACACACCAGAACTTATGTTTAATAATTAAGGAGGGATTTAAAATGAATATAAATTATAAAGCAGAAAATAAAGAGAATAAACAATTAAACTTGGAAAAAAGAAATAAACAAAATTCAGGCATTCCAAAGCCTGTATTATATACCGGTTTAAGTATTGCCGGCGTTGCAGCTATTAGTATTATTGGCAAAATTCTTTATGATAAATCGAAGAAAGATGAAAAATTTAAAGAAATTACAGGTGAACGCGTAGTTAATGGTATAAAGCTCAGTGTTTCTGACCAAAAATGGATCAGAAAAAACATGTTCAATCCAAATCAAGTTTATCCACTTTGTTGGAATAATGTTTCTTTGCTTTTTTTGGCAGGGCCTGAGTATAGAAGCAAAAAATTTATTAATAGTACAATAAATAGTAATAAAATTATTAAAATTATTGATTACACCGATAAAATTTTGAAAAATCAAAATCTCGTTGATTGTTTTTCCGGAAATGTAGAAATCGATAAAAATTACAGACCTATCCCAGATAATGAACAAAATTTACTTAGCCAATATTACCATTTTTTATTCACTGATGTTGAAAAAAAATATGATAAATCCACATTATTGGATCTCGGGATTGTAGATATGTATTTTAGATTTTCTATTTTAGGGGATACATTTAACTATATAAAATTTGTAATTGAGAATTCAATTAAAGATGTTTTAAGTAAGGAGAAAAACAATGATGTAAAAAAAACATACTCTAATAACGGCTTCAAAGTTACCGTTGATTCGTATAATGTACGCGAAAAAGGAATAAACGGTTTAAAAAGTATACTTGTCGATTTTTGTAAGACGGAGCTTTATAAAAATAAAGCAGATAATTTTGTAAATTTTTTTGGTAGTAACGATATAAATTTTTTGCAAGAAAAAGGTTATTATCCGACATTTGTTGCGATTGGTGACGATCGTGTTGACTACAAGAGCACTCCGCACTGGATGGGGGCTTACATTATTTATGATAAAAACCAAAATATTAAATATTTTTTATGGGCAGATGGTTGTAAAAATGGTCTTAAAGTTATGTCAAAAGAGGAGGCCCTAAATAAGTTAAAAAAATATGTTAACATTGTAGTTAAATATTCAAGCAAAGATATCGTTGAAGAATTTTACACACCAGAATTTACGTTAGCAACTAAGGAGGACTAAAATGAATATAAATTATAAAGCAGAAAATAAAGAGAATAAGTTAAATATTTTCTCCGGCGACGCCGGAGAAAACATCTATCTTTTTTTATTTTTTCATATTTTATAATCATCACATTATTTTTAATTTGGAATAGCTTACTATATATCTAATTTAATTTGATGTTTATTAATTAAATCTGAAATTTTTCTTTTTAAATTATCGTCCAGCTCGCAAAGAGGTAAACGGCAGTTGCCACAGTCTATTCCTAAACATTTTAAAGCATATTTTACTGGAATTGGGTTAACGTCGCAAAAAAGGTTTTTAATTAAATCATAATATTTAAATAAAATTTTGCTATTTCTCAAAGCAAGCTCTTGGGCTTCGCGAGGTAAAACATTTGATAAAACAGATATCGCCCCTATCCCACCAACTGAATTGATAGCAATGGTTTGGTCGTCGTTACCTGAATAAATGTTTAAATCATCGCCGCATAAAAATTTCGTTTCTATAATAGAAGAAATGTCTCCGTTAGCTTCTTTTGTTGCGATAACATTATCAATTTTTGAAAGTTCTTTATAAGTTTCGGGCAAAATATTAAGGCCTGTCCTGGATGGCACGTTATAAATTATCATCGGCAAGTAAATTTTACTTGCAATATGGGCATAATGTTTAACTATTCCAGTTTGTGAAGTTTTGTTATAAAATGGAGTAACAACTAAAACAGCGTCTGCGCCAAGCTCCTGCGCTTCTTTAGAAAGCCTTACTGCAGTTCTTGTACTGTTGGCACCTGTTCCAACTATGACAGGTACTCTTTTATTAACTTTTTTTACAACTTTTGAAATAATTTCCGTGCGCTCCTCATAGGTAACCGTAGGTGATTCACCAGTTGTTCCCAATATTACCAAAGCTTGCGTTCCATTATTTATTTGAAAATCGATAAGTTTTTCAAAAATATTAAAATTTATTTTATTATCTTCATCAAATGGCGTTATCATTGCCGTTGCCGAGCCTTTAAATAAAATTTTTTTCATAAAATCCTCCTTTAATATAAATATTTTTCTTTGTATAAAAGTTCTGCCAGTAAAATCGCTCCACCTGCTGCTCCGCGAATCGTGTTGTGCGATGAGCACACAAATTTTATCTTGTTTTTATCATATTTAGTCAATCTGCCAACATTGAAACCCATACCATTATCACGATTTCTATCAAGTTTTATTTGTGGTCTATTATTTTCATAAAAATATTTTATTAATTTTTTTGGTGAACTTGGTAAATTTATGGGATTAAAGTTTTCCCAAATATTAATAATTTCATCTGTAGAAACATCATTTTCAAATTCTGCAAAAACCGAAGCCAAATGACCATTACTGATTGGAACTCTTATGCAATTTGAAATAATTTTTGGTGTTTCAGCATTTAAAATACTATTTTTACCGACTTTACCTAAAATTTTAAGCGGCTCGAGTTCAGTTTTTTGCTCTTCGCCGTCAATATAAGGTATAACATTATCAACTATTTCAGGAAAATTTTCAAAAGTTTTGCCGGCACCGGAAATAGCTTGATAAGTTGAAACTATAATGGATTTTATCCCAAATTTTTTAATTGGATACAAAACTGGTAAAAAACATTGTAAAGAACAATTAGGCTTTACAGCTATAAAGCCCTTTTTAGTGTTTAAACGTTTTTTTTGAATTTCTATAACATTAATGTGCTCCGGGTTAACTTCCGGGATAACTAAAGGCACGTCGAGCGTCCATCGGTGGGCACTATTGTTCGAAATAACAGGGCACTCGTTTTTGGCATACATATTCTCAAGATTAATTACATCTTCTTTTTTTATGTTCACTGCACAAAAAATAAAATCTACCATAGAACAAATTTTTTCACAATCACTTGAAGAATCCATTAAGATTAAATTTTCAAATTTTTTTGGAATTTCGGTCGTCATACACCATTTTTCTTTAACAGCATCAATATAACGCTTGCCTTTTGAGCGACTGCTGGCCGCTAAGGCTTTAACCTCAAACCACGGGTGATTTTCAAGAATTTGCACAAACCTTTGGCCGACCATCCCGGTAGCACCAATAATCCCAACTTTTAGTTTTTTCAAATTTTATCTCCCAATCATATAATTTCAAATGATTATATAATTATATATCTAAATTATATTCATTTCAACAGAAAAAGTAACTGTCAGGGCCTAATATAGAGGTACAGTTTTCTACATATTTACCGAAAGGTTTTAATTTTTTAATTAATAATATCGAAAATATGCAGAAATATAAATACAAATGGAGAAACAAATATTACGCTGTCAAATCTATCCAACACTCCCCCATGACCCGGAATTATTTCTCCAAAATCTTTAACACTTAAAAGTCTTTTTATGAGTGAAAAACATAAATCGCCCAAAATAGCAATTGGCGCGCCTAAAATTACCATAATAGCAACAGTTAAATAGTTTATATTGTAAATTTTAAATGTATATTGCCAAAAGAAGCAAAATAAAAATGCATATATAAAACTAGAAATCATGCCGCCGATAGCACCCTCAACAGTTTTTTTGGGGCTTATATACGGGCAAAGTTTATTTTTCCCAAATTTT
>JAFSLT010000033.1 GCA_017448285.1 Clostridia bacterium | reverse complement strand
TTCACAAAGTTTTTCGAAACTTTTAGAACTTCGGTCACTCACTGACTTACGTGAATAAGTCTTTCTATTCTTCTGAAACCATTCCCTTCAAGATAAAGTTTAATAGCTTTTTGCCTAATTTCATCTGAATATTTCCAACAATTAGACCTTGTAAAATTATACTTACATCTCTTGCACCGATATCTTTGTTTATTTTTTACTATTCCTTTCTTTGTACATTCTTTTCCATAACATTTTGGACATATCTTTCCGTTTTCCATTTTTCACTCCATATTTTATTTCCTAAATATTTTTCCCTTTTCTATATATTTTTGCAATATCTTTATTTTTTCTCTATTGACAAAAAAATTTTTTTCAGTATAATTGTACCTGTGAGCTAAGCCTAAACTAAATTTTTTTATAAAATGGTCCTTACATTTTTTTTAGGTAATAAAAATTTTTAATTTGGAGGTATGTTTAAATGAGCCTAAGTGTCAGAAATTTTTTTAAGTTTTCTTTGGCAGTTTTTGTTTCATTCATGGTAGGATTATCTTCGGTGCTATCAGACGATAATGAGAAACATCAAGGTTTACCACAAATCAGTGTTGTAATGCCGGTTTACAATGGTGAAAAATATTTAAGAGAAAGCGTCGAAAGTGTTTTGAACAGTACATTTAAAAATCTTGAGCTTATTTGCGTAAACGACGGTTCAAAAGATAATTCACTGGAAATTTTAAAAGAATATTCCGAAAAAGATCCCAGATTAGTTTTTATAAGTCAAGAAAATCATGGCGAATCAGTTACAAGACAAAATGGTCTTAATTTAGCAAGAGGCGAGTATGTGGCTTTCATAGATCAAGATGACAAGATAGACCCGAAAGCTTATGAAACTGCTTATAATTACATGCATGAGCACGAAGCCGACATAATTTGCTTTGGATGGAAAAATTTTTCGGATGATGGTAATCAGACTATAAGAAATAATTGTGAATTTAATGAATTGAAAATTTATGACGATTGGTGGGAAGCCAAAAAACAACGCCCAAGTATATATCTATGGAATAAACTTTATAAGAAAAGTCTTATTGTTGATAATAATGTAAGCTTTAATCCAAATTTAAGAATTTGTGATGACGAAGGTTTTAACTTGTGTGTTTATTCGCAGGCTAAAAAAATAGTACATATTCCTTACACGTTTTATAACTATCGCCAAAACGGTGAAAGTTTGATGTTTAAAACGTCTTTCAGTAAATTCGTCAGCAGTTATAGTGAAATGTGGAGATATGTGAAAGAGTATTATAAAGAACACAATATAAAAATAGGCTTCTTTAAGATACTGGGGTACTTTTTTTCAGTGTACGAAGACGAAATATGGCCATTAATGAAAACTTGGCTTGGTTTTGGCAAATAATTTTATTTAAAAACTGGGTAAAGTTAAGAAAGAATTTTCCGGCACCGGATAGAAACCTATCCACATTTTGCAATATTTTTTGGAGAACTTAAGTTATTTCTCAGATTGTCAGCCGGCGGAAATACTTTTTCTGTAAATACCAGAAAGATTAGCACTTCCCAAAAAATATTGCATTTTGCAAGTTTACTTACTATAATATTTAGTAATTTTTATTCAATTGGAGGAAATATGAGATTAATTTTAGTTGGCGGTGGAACTTCGGGGCATATTAATCCTGCTCTAAATATCGCTGAATACATAAAAAAAAATGATAAAAATTCTAAAATTTTGTATGTTGGCTCTAAAAATGGAATGGAAGTAAAAATGGCGAAAAAAGCAGGACTTGATTTTAAAGGCATAACTGTTTCGGGATTTTCTAGAAAATTTAATTTTAAAGGAATAATAGAAAATGTAATTTCAATAAAAAATGTATTTATATCCTCTTTTGAATCTAAAAAAATTTTAAAAGAATTTAAGCCTGATATTTGCCTGGGAACCGGTGGGTACGTTATGGGAACCTTTCTTTCACAAGCATATTTAATGAAAATTCCATTTGTCTTGCAAGAACAAAATGCCGTGCCGGGCTTAACTAGTAAATTTTTGTCAAAATATGCTCAAACAGTATTTTTAGGCAGTAAACTAGCGGCTAAATATTTAAGAACAGATAAATTTATTATAACAGGAAACCCGATAAAAAATAATTTTGCAGAAATTAATCAGGACGAAGCTAAAAAAAAATTAGGAATAATCAACGATTTGCCCGTTATACTTTCGTTTGGTGGCAGCTTGGGCTCTGAAGTCATAAACAATATAATGCTCGAGATTATGAAACGTAAAAAATATAATCATATTCACGGATACGGCAAAAATAATAAAAATTTCAAAGAAAAAATATATGATTTAGACATAAAAAATATAAAAGAATATTTAGAAAATATCGATATATGCATGGCAGCTTGCGATTTGATTATATGCAGAGCTGGAGCTATGACGCTAAGTGAGCTGGCAACTTTAGGCAAGCCCGCTATACTTATTCCATCTCCGAATGTAACAAATAATCATCAATTTGTAAATGCAACTGCTTATTCGAAAAAATTTACAGCTTCTGTCATAGAAGAAAAAGACCTCAAGGCTCAAAAATTAGATAGTGAAATATCAAGGTTATTAAATTCAAGTGAAAAAATAGCGCCGGAAAAAAATAACGCTTGCGAGCAAATTTATAATTTTTTAAAATTATTTGTTAAAAATTAATTGAAATAACTATTTTAAAGACCAAAAAATGTACTATAGTGTTTTCATTTGAAAAAGATAAAATTGTCTTGAAGAGTTTGGTTTCTCTCCGACCGACGGTCGGAGAGAATGCTTTTTTTCAAGTATAACTACTATAATTTCAAAAGAAGTTTAATCTTAATTTATTTTCAAAGTGACTTTAAAAACCATTTATTGTTTCTTTTTAAGCATTGCTAAAAAAAGGCAAATATCTTCTCCGGAGCCGCCGGAGGAAATGATTTAACTTTTTTATATCAATTTATACATGAAGATAATTTTTTTATGAATTTATCGCTTCTATTCATTTTGGCAAATCTATTTGAAGAGGAAAAAACAGAAAAATTTTTGATTAAG
>JAFSLT010000032.1 GCA_017448285.1 Clostridia bacterium | reverse complement strand
TCAAAAAAATGTTTCACGTGAAACATTTTTGTTTTGCTGTGCATTTAGTTAGAAAATGTTTCACGTGAAACATTTTCGAAAGCCCCTGACCGGACGGCAACGGAACACAACTTACAGGGGAAAAACCAAACCTTATTTTTATAGGATGCATTTCGTTGCATATCAATATGCAACGAAATACAAGCGGAGGAGCACTTGACACAAGCGGAGCAACCTACCTAAGCGAAGGTTTAAAAGAGCGCAATAAAAATACGATGTTTCAAGAAGTTAGCGGTCATTCTGTTGTCGTATCGAACACGATTTGCCCACACGTGGGCACAGTGCGCCCCGTACTATGGCGCAATGTTCAGTCTTACCTTTTCAACTGCCCTTCATTCTCGAAAGCATTGCAAAGATAGGTTCTTTTTTTTAACTGCCAAAACTTTTTTATGATTTTTTTTAATTTTTTTTATAAGTTGCTGAAAATGAGGCACTTCCAGAGGGACTGGATTTAAATATGTTGAAAAAATATAAAAAATTTTTTGGTTATTTCAAAAATTTTTGTTATTCATGCGTGAATTGCCTTTAATAAGGTACGCGCGCATGTTATTATATTGAAATAATTGAGTTTTGCAATAGTGTTTTTTATGTTTTACAACATACTTTTAGTTAAGTGATTGATTATCAATAAGTTAGCGTTTTCTTGTCGTCCGTTCAGAAACGCTTTTTTTTGCGCTTTTTATTTGTGCTTTTATGTGTCGTTTTTGTGGGCGTTTTGTGTTGATTAAGTTGCTGAAAATGTTGTATTTAAGTGGGTGCATTTGTGCGAAAAATGTTTACAATTTTATTTGTGTTAAATAGAGTGCGCAAAATTGATATAAATCAATAAATTTTAAAAATAGTATAAAATAATTGATTTAAATCAATTTTTAACTTTTTTTAATAAACAAAAATTTGTTTTTTTAAAAAATTTATTTTTGTTGAAAACTTTTTTAAAATTTATTTGCTTTATTGCATTATTTTATTATGTAGTCTGTATTTTGTCATTTTATTATATATTTTTGGTTATTTTCTCAAATATAGTGCGTTTTGTCGTTTTGTTTCTTTTCTTGTACTTTCTTTAATGTTATCGAATAGATATGTATTTTGTTATTTTCATTTGTTTTTTGTTCATTTATTAAAGTGTTTGGATACCTTACATATATTTTCATTTTCGTTTATTTTTTGGGCTAAATCAATTTTGCCCAAATAGTTGTATTTGAAACAGTTTCGGGGTAAATAGTTGTTTTTTCACTTTTCGCAAAAGTGAAACTTATTACAGACAATAAGAAAGCATATTTTGTGACGGCTAACTAACTGAATATCAAGCATTTGCCGACGCAAAAAAAGTGTTAAAAAAAACAATAAGGGGTACTCCGCTGGCTCGGATACCGTACATATATTTTGCCCCGATTTTTCAAATCCGTTTTTCCGGTAAATTTTAGGCTGGGAATCCCTCAATCCCAATATCCCTTTCTTGGAATATCCCAACCCCAGTATTCATGAGGCTTTCCAGATGTTTTGCTATAAGTCAGTCCTGGTGGTCCGCCGTATATACTTTTTCCCAAAACGGAACAGGAATTTACCAAAATCGGAACTTCTGATTTTTTCCGGACCCCGGTTTTTCAAATCCGTTTTCTGAGGAAAATTAAAACGACTCATTTAAAGCCCTGTTTCAGACGTTATTTTACCCCGGGTGGTACTCTTATACCATTTTCGCATTTCATCGCCTGTTTGCCCCCTCAAAATGCGTCGTGGCGCCCCGCGCTCATTTATATCAATAGTACGCCTGCAATCCCATCAACCCTTTCGTCTGTATAATGCACACGAAACCCTTCGCCCATTATCCATCTATTCATATCGTCCACGATATGATGTCCTGAAGTTCTGCCCCTGAACGCACACAACCATCGTTTCCAACACCCTGAGAGTACATCCGCTCATTTTAAGCCCCTTTTTAGCCCCGAAAATCACCTGAGATAGGCAAACTATCACTGAGGTTAATTCATCGCCTGTTTTCCGCCTTTCTACAAGCCTGGTGACATCTATTACCCTCAAAGCCTCTGAGCGCATTCCAATATTTTCAGCCTATTGTTTTTGTCCTCTTTTCCAACCTGAGAGATTTTCCAGTGGCTTCCCGAAACATTTCTCGAACCATCTGGGAAAAATCATCAGCCACCCTCGCACTCTTTCAAACAAGGCTGGGAAACTCTCAACCTTCTCAACCTTTCCTCAACCATTCCCAAAACCTGAAAGAAATCTTCCACGCATCTCACCCACCGTTCAACCCTTTCTTTCAATCCCTGAGAAAATCCCATAATCCCATTCCCGGAATTTTTTTCCGGACCTGTCTGTCAAACCGTTTTTCAGGACGCTGGGAAAATGCCCCGAAAAACCGTGGGACGTTCTCGTTTTCTTTTTCTTTTTCTCTTAGGGCTACAATTACAATGCTATTTCGGATTTCATTCACTACGTTCATTACATCCTCATAGATTGTAATTATAGCATCTTAGCGTTATCCAATTCTTACTTTATTTCCATTCACTACGTTCATTCCAATAAAGATAAGAAATGGAGTAACGCATAATTTCTTGTAATATTCTTATATCGTTCGTTACACTCACTCTTTTTTAATTATATAACATAAAATATAAATATA
>JAFSLT010000031.1 GCA_017448285.1 Clostridia bacterium | reverse complement strand
GCAAAGTTTCGCTTTTTATTTATGATAAATTATACAAGCGAGAATTATTTAATAATTTAAGATTTTCTGAGAATACAATTTATGAAGATGCCGAAATTATGCCAAAAATTATTACAAAATCAAATAAAATATTTTATAGTTTTAAACCAAAATATTATTATTTAAGGCATGAAAATAGTTTAACAAGTTCAAAATTCAGAGAAAAAGATTTGGATATAATAAAAGTCAGCAAAAAAAATCTTGAATTTATCAAAAAAAATCATGATTATGCTCTAAAACAGGCTGAATTCAGATTTTTTTGGTCATATTTAGCTTTGATTGATAAAATTATTTGGAGCGATGCGAATTTTGACGAATTTGAAAATATTTTGAAGTTTGTAAAAAAAAATAAATTTAGTATAATGAGTAATAAATATTTCACTTTAAAAAGAAAGTTGATTTTTATTTTGTTGCTTGTTAATATAAATTTATATAAAAAAATTATAAAATTTTTTCATAAAAGAGGCAAATAGTGAGGACTAAAAATTCGCTGTTAAATATACTTTCAAACTGCACGTGCTATGTTATATGGATGATTTCAGGGTTTTTCATACGAAAAACTTTTTCGGATGTTTTAGGGCTCCAGTGCGTAGGTATTGAAGGCCGGTTTGCAGATTATGTTTCGATTCTTTCAATAATTGAACTCGGGCTCGGGATGAGCTTTGTTTATAAACTTTATGACCCTATTGCCAAAAAAGATTGGTCGAGAGTTTCGATTGTTATTAATTTTTTGAAAAAATCTTATTTTATAATAATGGCAGCAATTTTTTTAATAGGATTAATTGCTTCGTTTTTCATTATTGACTCGATAAAAGAAGATTTTTCCAAGCAATGGCTCATGCGAATTTTTGTTCTATATTTAATAGACGCAGTGTGTTCATATGTTTATTACCACAAAAGAATAATGATAATTGCTGACCAGAATTCAAGAATAATAGGATTAACGCGCACTTGCTGTTTGGTCGGACTCATGATTGCTCAGATATTAATTTTAAGAATTTTTAAATCGTTTGAGCTTTATATTTTCGCAAAAATAATTTCGCGGATGACGGAAAATTTTGTCATATCTTATTATTTTCACAAAAAATATGCTATGATAGACATGAAAAGTAAAGTAAAGCTTGATAAAGAGCAAAAAAAAGATGTAATTCAAAATATAAAAGCCATGTTTTTTCACAAAATAGGCGGAGCAAGCCTCAAACAAATTTCGACAATTATTTTTGGTATGATTGCTTTGCCGCTTGCAGAAAATGGAATTTATTGCAATTACATGATAATAGTTGCAGCACTTTTAGGTATTTCATTGGAATTTTTCAAAGGTATTATGGCAAGTTTTGGCAATTTGTTGAGCACTGAAAAAGGTGAAAAAATAGAAAATAATTTCAATATCATTTTTTTACTTAATTTTTTAATGTATTCGTTCTTTTGCAGTGCATTTTTATGTATTTCGGCGCCTTTTATGAGGCTTTGGATAACTTCGGAAAATTCCGTTTTCCCAGTTTCTACCACCGTCGCAATCGTGATTTATATATACATTTTTGGCATGCGGCACAGTATTGACATGGCAAAAGACAGTGCTGGAATTTATATTCAAGACAGGTATTTTCCGGTTATTGAATCTGCGATAAATTTTGTAATTTCTTATTTTCTGGCAAAAAAGTTTGGAATAAAAGGCGCGATTTTAGGCAGCGTTATAGCGTCATTTTTAACGTCATTTTTTACGCACCCATATTTTGTCTACAAAATAGTGTTCAAAAAAGGTCCTTTTAAATACTATAAAAGATATTTTTTGTACACTTTTATCACTTTTTTTGAAGTTTTAGCTTGTTATTTTTGCACTAATGCTATCCAAGTAGGGTCTAATTTTGCACAAATTGTAATAAATTTTATTTTATGCTTGATTATTTCAAGTTTTGTAAATATAATACTTTTTTACAGAACCAAAGAATTTGCCTATATTTTGTCCATGGTCTCTACATTTTTTTCAAAAATAAAAAAAATCAGGGCACGAATTTGACAATTTTATTCTTTTAGTGTATAATTCTATATGTGAATTTTAGAAATAAACTTCACAATTTACTATAATTTAAGGAGGTATGATTATGGCTGAAGAATTACAAAATGAAAATTTTGCTTTAAAAACAAAAAATTTGAATAAAACATATGGCAATAAAAAAATTATTGACAATCTGAGTATGTCAGTAAGAAAAGGTTCAATTTATGCTTTAATAGGTAAAAATGGTTCTGGTAAGACGACCATAATGAGGCTTGTGCTTGGTTTAGCACATCCGAATAGTGGTACAGTTGAATTTTCCTTTGATGATAGGCAAAAAATTAGCGGTGCTATTGAGAATCCGGCAATGTATCCTGATATGAACGCACTTGAAAATATGGTTTGCCAGTGCTATGTTTTAGGGGTTAAAAATTCGAAAAAAGTTTCTAATGAACTTTTAAATATTGTGGGGCTTAGCGACTGTGGCAAGAAAAAAGTGAAAAATTTTTCGCTCGGTATGAAGCAAAGGCTCGCGCTGGCTTTTGCGCTTATAGGGGAGCCGGAATTTTTGCTCTTGGATGAACCCATGAATGGACTTGACCCTCAGGGGATGAAAGAAATGCGTGACATGATTGTAAAGTTAAATCGCGAGAAAAACGTCACTTTTATAATTTCGAGTCATATCCTCGGCGAGCTCGTCCGCATTGCAACGGATTATGCGGTGATTAATAAAGGTAAAATGGTTCGCGAGTTCAGCCACGAGGATCTTGTGAGAGAAATTGAGCCGTGCGTTAGATTAAAAGTTAATAATATTTCAAAGGCTATCGAAATATTAAACACAGAGTTAAATATTAACAATTATAAAATGGATGGCTCTGATATTTGTATTTTCGGCAAAGTTGATACTGCAAGTATAAATGAAACTTTAGTTAAAAATGATTTGATAATTGAATCAATTTCAGCGCAGGACGGCGATTATGAAGATTACTTTTTAAAATTAATGGGAGGTGAAGTTTAATGCTAGGAACGATAAGATCTGAGATTTATAAATTATTTAATAAAAAATCATTTTATGTATGTGCGCTTATTCTTATGCTTCTTTCAGTAATTTCTGTTTGGGGCTATAAAGAGCTGTTAGCTTCTCAACTTGGAATAAGTTCTGATTTTTTAAACTTGAAAGAAATGGGATTTACAGGTTGGGATGGTATAAAAATCGGGGTCGGTAATGTATTAATAATAAATTCAATATTCACATCCATATTTGTTAGTTATGAATTTTCTTCCGGTATGAATAAAAATTTGGCAATAAGAGGTAAAAATAGGTTTGTGATGTATTTTTCAAAAATGATTGTTTCCATGTTAATTCCAGTTTTGTACACATTGTTATCTGCTCTTACATCTTATGCAATCGCTTCGCATTTATGGAATACAAACAGTTGGGATCAGAAATATATTGATTCGATAATTATTCCTATCGGTGTTTTTGTTTTAGTTCAGATGGCGTATCAATCGATCTTTGTCATGGTAGGGTATTTATCAAAAGGTTCTGGTTGGGCTACGGCAATTAACCTTGCGTTATCAAGTGTAATATTTACAAAACTGATTATCGGAGGTATAGATCATATTTTAAATAGTTGGTTCGGAATTGAAGAATCAGTATTTAAATACTGGATTGGAAGATTCTCAAGCGTTTACTATGAGTACCCTCTGAAAGACGAAATTGCCAAAGTTTTCCCGTGGGTAGTTTCTTCTTATTTTGTAGTTCCTGCAATTATCGGATCTTTTGTATTTTGGAAAAGAGAGATAAAATAGGGGCATTGCTTAAAAAATATAAGATATTCCCTCCATCGGAGCCGGAGGGAATGATTTAAATTTTTTATACCGCTAATTTATACATAATGCCAATTATTGCAATTCGCTCGATATTTGAAAAATCTTTTAAAATTTTCATATTGTAAAATTTGTAATTTTGAAGGATTTTTTTGACTTTTTCATGTTGATTTATCCCCAACTCAAATATCATAATACCGTTTTTTTTGAGTTTAGGCAACCAAAATTTAAGTATGTTTCTATAAAAATCAAGCCCATCTTTACCTCCATCGAGTGCCATATAAGGTTCAAATTTAACATTTTTATCAAGTTTTTCTATATCATCTGTTTTTATATAAGGTGGATTTGATATTATTATATCAAATTTATTGTCTTTAAATTTTGAAAATTCGTCAAATATATCTCCAAAAATATATTTAATTTTAGTATTATTTATTTTAGCATTTTCAACCAAGTAGTTAAAAGCCTTTGAAGATTTTTCTATTGCCCAAACTTTAGAATTTTTAAAATAATTTTTAATACAAATTGCAATTGCTCCTGAACCTGAACAAAGGTCAATCACATTTCCAGAAAAATTCTTTTTAAAATTATTAAATATGTATTCAACCAACAATTCAGTTTCCGGCCTTGGAATGAAAACTCCCGGACCAACTTTTAAATCTAAACCAAAAAAACTTGTTTTACCTAAAACGTATTGTATAGGTTCACCATTTTTTATTCGATACACATACTCAAAAAAAATATTTTTTTTATTTTCATCAACTTTTAAATAAGGATTTAAACTTATATCGATTCTATTTAAACCAAAAACTTTTTCAATTAACATAATTGTTTCGGTTTTACTCTTAAGTAAATCGAGTGCAATTTTATAAATTTCGAAAATATTCAATTAATTACCACTTTTATCTTCTATTTTATTTAACGAAATAATAACGCTCGTGCCAACACCTTTTTCACTTAAAATTTTAAGAGTGCCGTTGTGACTATAAATTATTTCTTTAACAATCGCCAAACCTATACCAAATCCACCTTTTGCACTATTGGCCTTAAAAAATTTTTGAGTAACATTTGGTATTTCAGATTTTGCTATTCCACAACCATTATCTGTAATTTCTATTAAAATTTTATTATTTTTTTCAGAAACATTGACGCCAATCGAATCATTTGCTTTAGTGTATTTTAGTGCATTATCTATAATATTTATAAAAACTTGTTTTAATTTTGATTTATCACCATAAACATAAAGAGGCACATTGGGTTCGTTATATATCAACTTTTTTTGCTCAACCGAAGCTTGCTCCTTAAATATGTAAACGGCGTCTTCGACTTCGGCCAAAATATCTATCTTTTCCTTATTCAGCACCATTCTGCCGCCATCAACAACGGAAAAATCAAGAATTGCATCGACTATCCCAGAAAGCCTCTTAACTTCCTTAATTATTATATCCAAGCCACGCCTTACTGTGGAAAAATCAATCGAATCTCCCATCTTCATGGTTTCCGCCCAGCCCTTAATGGCCGTAAGAGGAGTCCTTAATTCATGCGACATCGAAGATATAAAATCGTTTTTAACGCGCTCCGAAGTTTTGAGTTCAAACATAATATTTTCAACATCATCACACAAAATTTCAAGCTCATCTTCTTCATTCACATCGCTATATAAATTACGATTCAAAACATCTTTCGGGAGGAAACTTTTGACTATTTCATTTAACCTCAATATTTTATTAACTATTTTTTTGTTAAATAAAAAACCAAAAATAAAAAACAGGATAGAAGCAAAAGTAAAACCAAAAATAATCCAGAAATAAATAAACAAATTTTTAAAGTTTATAAAAATTAAAATCAGAATTATTATATTTGGAATTAAAAATAAAAATAAAAATTTTAAAGCCCAATTTTTTATCAATTTTTCCATATTAATTTTCCCATTTATACCCAGCACCCCAAATCGTGATTATAAATTTAGGGTGCGAAGGATTATCTTCGATTTTCATACGAAGCCTTCGAATATTCACATCAATAATTTTATCGTCGCCGTCTTGATCCCAAACATGATTTAAAATTTCTTCTCTGCTTAAAATTTTATTTGGATTTGACAAAAAATACTCCATGATTTGGAATTCTACTTTTGTTAAATTTATTTTTTTATCTCTTTTCTTTAAAGTTCTTTTGATTAAATTCAGTGAAAATTCACCGGATTCTATGCTTTCTTTAAAATTATTTTCTATTATTTTAGCATTCATCGCAACTCTGCGATAAAGCGCATCAACCCTGGCAATGAGTTCCGAGGGGCTAAAAGGTTTTACAACATAATCGTCGGCACCGTGCATAAGACCGCTTATTTTGTCCATTTCTTGCGATTTAGCCGTAAGAATTATAATACCTATGGTTTTGCTGGATTTTCTGAGCCTTTTACAAAGTTCCATCCCATCCATCCCGGGCATCATGACGTCTAAAATAGCAATTTCAAAATCAAACTGTTTTTCTTCAAGAATTTGCCAAGCTTTTAATCCGTCATCACATTCAGCTACTTCATAACCGGCACGCTCAAGATTAATTACCACAAATTCTCTTATAGCCAATTCATCTTCGGCAACAATTATTTTTCTCAATAACTCCCTCCAAAAAAATATTATTTTATTATATCATAAGTCGAATAATTTGATAAGAACTGATTTATTAAAGCAGTGCTAAAAAAAGATAAATATTTTCTCCGGCTATGCCGGAGGCTGCTTTTTCTTTATATTGTTAATTCCATAAATGGAGATAATCTTCTATGAATCTGTTATTTCTATGCAATTTTAGCAATGCCAAAATTGTCAAAATCTTTAATTTCTGTTCCTGGATAGTAATGCTGTAAAATTTGTTCAAAATTTGCACCACTGTCCGCCATAAATTTGGCACCCCATTGGCTCATACCCACGCCATGACCATACCCTAATGATGTTACAGTAAAAGTTTCTTTTTCAGAATCATAATTTATTGTAAAGTTTGAGGAGCGTACTTCCGTCGTGCCAACAATATGCCTAAAATTTTGACCAGTTATTTCAGAATCTAAAATTTTTAATTTTAAAACATTTCCATTGTCACTAGTTGCTAAAACTTTAAACCAATCTTTAGGGTTGGTATCTTCAAGTTCTTGAGAAAATTCTTCAATTGAGTATTTTTTTAAATCACCAAATCTACTAGAAAATTCATCATTAATAAACTTTTCTTTTAATATTTTTGTCATTTCTATTTTTTTAATCTCAAAATTTTTTTCAAGATTAATAAATTTATATTCTTTACTATCAACTTCGGTTAAATAAGGTAAATCTTGCGAAAATCCTACCGAACATGGTGTCGTTTTTTTATAACAACAAGAAAAAAACATAGCAAGTGCCGGCTTGCCATCATAACATATTACCTTATTTTTAACAGCATTAACGGCATTTTTAGCTTTTTGTTCATACTCTTCAAACTTATCACCCCAACGTTCTTTTCTTTTCTCCGGAGAATTATAAACAAAATGCTTAATAGAAGAATTTTTTGTATAATTTAAATCTAAATTTGAATTTAATCCATTTTTATATAGAAAATAGCTGAATATTGTCACAACCTGAGCCTTTAGCGCTTCAATATGCCAAGTTATTGGCATTTCAGCTGCCAGAGCGCCGATTAAGAGTTCTTCCAAATTAACTTCAACATCTTTGTTAATATATGAATCATAAATTTTTATTTTTTGTTCTTCAATGTTTATTGAGGCTGAAGTGCCGCGTATAATAACAGTAGCAGCTGATAAAATTGCTGTTAACAAAAATGCAGAACCAAAATATATAAATTTTTTTGTAAAATATTTTAAATTTATATTCTTAAAAATAATTAAACACTCCTTCTTTTTAGTTGAATATTGTAAATTAAATTTTAAGCACAAAATTATAAGTCTTAAAAATCTTCCAATCCTTTTTTGTTGCTTTTCATTATAAAAATCTCACTTTAAAATGTCAAATGGCATTGCTAAAAACACAAGCAGCCTCAGATATAGCCGGAGGTTGCCTTTATACCTAGACATTTTCTCCGGTAATGCCGGAAAAAAACTTTTTTACTTTTCATCAAGCATGGTATTGCTAAAATTACATAGAAATAACAGATTCATAGAAGATTATCTCCATTTATGGAATTAACAGCATAAAGGATTTACATCATTTTCTCCGGCGCCGCCGGAGAAAATATTTTTACTTTTTACTTTATATCGAATGTCCGACCATTGACAATTGTTTGATTTTTTTTAGACTGAAAAACGAAAGGATTTATATCATTTTCTCCGACGCCGCGGGAGAGAATATTTCTACTTTTTACTTTATATCAAACGTCCGACCATTGACAATTATCTAGTTTTTTTTTAGACTGAAAAACGAAAGGTTTGTGATAAAAAGTGATGATGTTTTGATAGTTCACTTGTTAATTTTAGCTGTTCTTATATTTCTTAATGCATTCTTTGCGCTTTCCGAGATAGCTGTTGTTACGGTTAACGATAAAAAAATAAAAAAGCTGTCTTCGCAAGGCAATGTCGAAGCTCTAAAAGTTTTAAAGCTTTTGAGCAATTCGAACGATTTTTTGGCAACAATCCAGGTTGGAATAACACTTTCGGGGTTTTTGACTTCGGCATCGGCTTCGCAAAGTTTTTCAGACCCTTTAGCTGAAATGCTTAAGTTCCTGCCTGTGCCGGCAAATATGCTTTCAAGCATTGCAACTATTGTAATAACAATAGTATTATCTTATTTTTCGCTGGTTTTTGGCGAACTTGTACCAAAAAAAATTGCAATGCAAAATCCGGAAAAAGTTTCGTTTAAAATTGCCGGGATTTTGCTCGTGTTTTCAAAAATTTTCAAGCCGTTTATAAGATTTCTATCCATGTCGTCTGATTTAATCGTTCGTTGCTTTGGCGTTGACCCCAATAAAAACGAAGAAATGGTCACCGAAGAAGAAATCTTGATGATGGTCGACGCAGGTCAGGAAAAAGGCCTTATTGAAGATAAAGCAAAGTCAATCATCAGCAAGGTTTTCGATTTTGATAACACACCCGTAAGTGAAGTTATGACCCATAGAGTTGATATAACTGCAATAAACTCCGAGATGACTTTAAATCAGGCTATCGACTTAGCAATGAAAGAAGGACGCTCCCGTCTGCCGGTATATGTTAACGATATCGACCATATTGCAGGTATGCTATATATAAAAGACGCGTTAAAATTTATTAACGATGAAATCCCTTGCGGCTTTAAAATTATGGATTTGGTAAGACAGCCGATATTTGTGCCGTCCACTAAGCGCTGCGATGAACTTTTTGCCGAATTTACCTCGAGCAAACGCCATATCGCAATCGTCGTTGATGAATACGGTGGAACCGAGGGACTGGTTACAATCGAAGATTTGGTCGAATCAATTCTAGGTAATATTCAAGATGAATATGACAATGAAAAAGAAGAAATTCATAAAATAAGCGAAGGCAGCTTTGTAGTCGAGGGGTCAACTCCGATAGATGAAATTGCCGAAACTTTAAAATCAAAAATCCCAGAAGGTGACTACGACACAATTGCCGGCTTCATGAGCGACAGGCTCGGTAAAATTCCTGCCAAAGATGATTTTGTGATTCTAAATTCGTATAAATTTATCGTAACCGAGGTATCAAATCGAAGAGTTACAAAAGTTTCGATAAGTAAAAATGAAAGTTAATAAAATGTAGGTTTTTTTTGGAAGGATTAAATCTAATTAATTTTTATTTTTTAAAAATTTTAATCTTAACTTTTGACTTTTAACATATTTTTGAGCAATTCACATTAAATTTTTTCGGAACTGAAAAGTTAAGTTAAAATAACTTCCTCTGGCGATTCCGGAGAGAAATCAAATTCTTCAAGGTAACGTATTACTTTTTTCAAATGAAAACATTTTTGAGATTTTAGACCGACCCTAAGACATTTACATATCCTTACTTTAAAACGTAAATCTAAATGTTTTTTTGGGTCTACTGATACTATGAAAGCTATTTTTAAAATTTTTATTCGCGTTTTTAACAATTTCACTTTGGTTTAATTCCTCTAATCCTAAACATCATTTTTCTTTCTCCACGTTTATTTAACACACTTCTTTGCACCCCCATTTTTAATATTATATCATTAACACATTTGATTTGCACTCCCGAAATACCATCTTTTTTGGTAATGTCAGTAAAAACATTCTTTCCGGAATCGCCGGAGATAGGTTAAGTCTTAAATTTTTACTTTTTAGCACTGGCGTATATTTGCAAGCTGTTGATTTGTAAAAAATTATAAATTATAATCAAAATCAAATGCTTATTAATTAATGACATCGAGGTGTTGATTTTGGAAAATATATTTAGAAAAAAAATTAAGTTAAACACAAACATGAAAATGATTGCTGTAGTCGGAGCTATCAATTTTATCGGGGCTATGATTATTTGTTTTATTATATATAACGTAATTACAGACAGTAAAATGGAGGATTATGGCTCCAGAACCTACAATGCCGCAAAGGTGGTATCTAGGTTTGTGGATGTTTCAAAAATCGTAAAATATCGAGACACTTTAGAAATTGATGATGAATATGCAGAATCGGTAAGACTTTTAGATAAGGTAAAGGTGGATTTAGGGCTTAAGTATCTTTATGTGGAAAGTTGGGATAAGACCGGCCAAAGATTTATAATATATGATGCGACGGAACCCGGAGATGGTGTTACCGATAGTGCTTATAATCGGGATTTATTAGGTCACAAAATGATAGAGGAAGATTATGCAACTCAAGTTATGTCAAACAAAGATGATATAGATAAGTATAAAATAGTTGATACTTCGTATGGAAATACAATATGTTCATATTATCCGATAAAAGACGAAAACGGGAAAAATATTGCTCTTGTAGGGGCTGATATCGAAATTAGTCATGTAATTTCCAGAATAAATCGCCTTGTAATTATTTTTGCGTCGATTGTACTTATAGTTATAATATTATTTACAATGTTTTCTATATTTGCAATTAATTTTTATTTTTCAAGACCGGTTAAAAAAATTGCAAAAATTGTCAATCATTTTGTCAATAAAAAACATGATAAAATAAATATAGAAACTATAAAGATTAATACAAAAAATAATGATGACATAGGAATTCTGGTAAGTGCTTTTAATAAAATGATGATTAATGTAAAAAAATATGCAAAACATATAGAAGAAATAACAATAGAAAAAGAACAAGTAGCTGCAGAGCTCAGCGTTGCAACGCAAATACAAAAATCGTTGATTCCTCACATTTTTCCGGCGTTCCCGGAACTTGAAGAGATGGATATTTATGCGGTAATGCAGCCGGCGCAAAAAGTTGGGGGTGATTTTTATGATTTTTTCCTTATGGATTCCGAGCATTTGGCATTTGTTATTGCAGATGTTTCGGGCAAAGGAATTTCAGCGGCTTTATTTATGGTAATAGCCAAAACTTTGATAAAAAATGAAGCAAATTCCAGCAAAGACCCCGGAGAGATACTTGAAAAAGTGAATCGCCAGATGTGTATGGATAATAATTTGGGGATGTTCATAACTGTATTTTTTGGTATTTTAGACTTAAAAACAGGAGAAGTAGAGTATTCCAATGCAGGTCACACAAAGCCGATTGGAAAAATGCAAAGCAAGCAGTTTAAAGAAATAGACGTAAAAAAACAATTCGTTCTTGCCGGAATGCCTAATCTGAAGTTTAAAACCGATAAACTTTGGATGAAAAAAGGTGATATATTATTTTTGTACACCGACGGAATTTCTGAAGCTCAAGATGAAAATGGTGTATGCTGGGGTAAAAGTAATATTATTTCATCGCTTGATGCGCTAGATACCGATAAATGTGATTTAAAATTTATTTCTGAAAATATATGCGACAAAGTTTACGGCTTTATGGGTGACATCCCGCAAAATGACGATATAACTATGCTTATAATTAAGTACAATGGAAATGAAAATAATAAACGAAAATAAAATAATATTTTTCCGGCGATGCCAGAGAAAGTTTATAATATAAAATAATTTTGAGGCTTTTAATGAATTTTAAAATAAAATCGGAGTTTAAACTTCAGGGCGACCAGATTAAGGCCGTGAGCGAATTATCAAGCGGAATAAATTTTGGAATAAAAGAACAAACTCTTTTAGGTGTTACGGGTTCCGGCAAGACTTTTACCATGGCAAATATAATCGAGCAAGTTCAAAAGCCGACTTTAGTTTTAGCGCATAATAAAACTCTTGCCGCGCAACTTTGCAGCGAATTTAAGTCGTTTTTCCCCGATAATGCCGTTGAATATTTTGTCTCTTATTATGATTACTATCAGCCCGAAGCTTATATAGCTTCAACCGATACTTACATCGAAAAGGATTCGGCAATAAATGACGAAATTGATAAATTAAGGCACTCGGCGACCTCGGCGCTTTCTGAGAGGCGTGACGTCATAATAGTTTCAAGTGTTTCGTGTATATATAGCTTGGGTAACCCGATAGATTACCGCACAATGGTGATATCGTTAAGGCTTGGCATGAAAAAAAGTCGCGACGAAGTTATAAAAAAATTAATTGAAATTCAATATGAACGCAATGACGTGAATTTAACCAGAAATAAATTTAGGGTCAGGGGAGATGTTTTAGAAATTTTTCCGGCGATGTCGAATAATTTTTTGATAAGAATTGAATTTTTTGGCGATGAAATTGATAGAATTTGTGAAGTAAATCCAGTTACCGGTGTAGTTGAAAAACTTTTAAAACATACCGCAATTTATCCTGCCTCGCATTATATCGTTCCAAAAGAAAAACTTGAAAAAGCATTAGTTGAAATCGAAAACGAAATGCATGAACGCGTCGAGTTTTTCAGAAAAAAGAATAAATTAATCGAAGCGCAGCGAATAGAGCAGAGAGTAAAATATGACATCGAACTTTTGCAGGAAATTGGTTTTTGTAAAGGAATTGAAAATTATTCGAGAATAATGTCCGAAAGAGCTCCCGGCAGCCCGCCGTTTACTCTTTTTGATTATTTTCCCAAAGATTTCTTGCTTTTTATCGATGAATCACACGTAACACTGCCGCAGATAAGGGCCATGTATGCAGGCGACAAAGCGCGAAAAGATAATTTAATCGAAAATGGTTTTAGATTGCCATCGGCTTATGATAATCGCCCTATGACTTTTGATGAATTTTATGATAAAATTAATCAGGTGATTTTTGTAAGCGCCACTCCGGGCGATTTTGAACTTAAAAAGAGTGAAAAAAATGTTGTTGAGCAAATAATACGCCCGACAGGACTTTTAGACCCGGAAATCGACGTAAGACTAGTCGAAGGTCAAATTGATGATTTAATCGGCGAGATAAACTCGAGAATAAAATTAAAAGAACGCGTTTTGGTTACGACTCTTACGAAAAAAATGGCCGAAAGTTTAACAAAATATCTTGAAGAATTGGAAATAAAAGTAAGATATTTGCACAGCGATGTTGATACTATCGAAAGAATGGAAATAATCAGAGATTTAAGGCTCGGCAAAATTGATGTTCTGGTCGGAATAAATCTTTTGCGAGAAGGTCTTGATATCCCCGAAGTTTCATTAGTTGCTATTTTGGACGCTGACAAAGAAGGATTTTTACGTTCCGAACGCTCTTTAATTCAAACTATCGGTAGAGCCGCCAGGAACGCGAACGGAAAAGTTATAATGTATGCTGACGCGGTAACTCATTCGATGGAAGTTGCCATAAACGAAACTCAGCGCCGGAGAAATTTGCAAATTGAGTATAATAAAAAACATAATATAATTCCCAAGACCATAAAAAAAGATGTTGCAGATGTTCTGGGAATCTCGAGCGGTGAAGCTTTGAAAAGCACAAAAAATTATCAAAAAATGACTAAAAAAGAAAGAGAAAAGCTCATCGAGACCCTTACAAAAGAAATGAAATATGCAGCAAAAATGCTGGAATTCGAACACGCAGCTTTTTTGCGCGACGAAATAAATAAACTAAAAATAAATTAAAGAGAATTTTTTTCAGCAGCGTCGGAGAGAATATAATTACTGGTTTCAAATGAAGTCTAATATAGCAACAAAAAGGATTTACATCATTTCCTCCGGCGTAGCCGGAAGAAATATCTATCTTTTTTTAGTAATGCCTTTTTTGAAATTTTTTATTGAAAATTTTTTTTATATGTGATATAGTAAAGCGGGCACTGGATTTAGCCCAGTGTTAGGTTAAAAAATAGGAGGTTTACTTATGCATGTTCGGCAAAAGTTTTGCGCAGCATCAATTAGTCTTTTAGTGTTATCGTCCAATTTGGCACCTAAAATCAATGCAGCTAGTAGCCTGGGAATTTTGAATATTATTTCAGGCGCTTTGGGCTGTGCTTGTGGCGTAGCAGGGATTGCATTTGGTACGTTTGGAATAGCAAAAGCGAACGGTGGAAATATGAATAGCATAGATGGAAAAGATGATGAACAGGACAAAATACATAATATTTTGTTGTGTATACTTGGAGGTGCTTTGTTAATACCAGGTGTATCTAATATTTGCAGTGGATTAGTTGCTAATAATGCAAAAAAGAATATAAATGAGTTGAATGATGAATTGAAAAAAGTGAAAGAAAGGCTAGACAAGGCAGAGAACAAATTGGTAAAATAATTCCGCTTAATTTTTAATTTGCTTTAAATCTTCAAACTTTTTTTATTTTTTCGTAAAGATTTAGCTTTTACTTAATTTTAATTGTGCAATTTCTCCGCCAGCGCCGAGAGAACTATTTTAACTTAATTTTTCAGTTTCAAAATAAGTATTGATTTTTACTGTTTTTATGATATAATAATAGCAGGAATCCCGCTTTTGGCGGTTGGTCCTTAGTTAATAGATGCTATAAGTAACTGCATCTTAACAGGAGGCAGTTACTGTTTTATTACTATGATAATTAACAAAATAATAAACAATATGAAAAAAACTAAGCTTAAGGTTTCCTTCATGATTATCACCTCACTTTAGAGGTAGTAACCAACCGCCCTTTCGGACAATTCCTGCTGAAAAATATTTTATCAAATAAAATTTATTTTTTCAATGCAAAAAATGAAATAAATTTAAAAAATTAAGTTTTTTCTGGCACCGCCAGAGAAAACTTTTTTCAATTGATTTTTTCTTTTTTTGTTATATAATAATAGCAGGAATCCTGCTTTTGGCGGTTAGTCCTTTCGAAAGTTAATTAATTAAGATAACCGACACTTTCATTACAAGTAGCGGTTATTTTTGTATGATTTTTAGATATGTAATTAATATTAATAATATCAAAAGCAAGTCTATATTCATAAATACCACTCCTTTCAATCGGAGTGACTAACCGCCATCTTCGGACAATTCCTTCCCAAAAATATTTTATCAAGCAAAATTTACTTTTTCAATGCAAAAAATAGATTTTTCCCAAAACCAAGTAATCGCTTAAAAAATTGAATTGATACTCTCTCCAGTACTGCCGGAGAGAGCAATTTTAACTTAATTTTACTTTATTTTGCTTTTTCAATTTAAAAAATTAAAGAAAATCTATTGATAAATAAAATTACTTGGGTTATAATGAAATCAATAAATACTTTTTTTTGGAGGTGTAATTATGAAAAAATCTAGAAATAAAAAATTAGCATCAACTTTACTAGCTATGGCAACATTACTTGGAGCAAAAGTCGCCCCCCCTACTGCTGCAAGGGATGGCGGGTTTGTATCGGATTCCAAAACGAAAAAATCTGTACCGACTTGGGCTAAATGGGCCATAGGTGGTGGAATTTTAGGTGGTATTATTATAACTACCGAAGGAATTATAAGAAGAAAAGTTTTGAAAAATAATTCGGAATCAAAAGGCAATGACCTTGAAGCATTACTAGAGCAAAAGTTGATTGGAGATACTTCGAAGACTGACAAAGAATGGGAAAAGTTACCACCAAACTTTAAAGATAAGTTTTTAAAGAATAAACAAACGGTTAGCATTTTTGCGGGTGATAATGAAAAATTAAAGTTAAAAAATCTAAATGAAAAAAAAGAAAAAGAAAAACAACAAAAATTGAATTTAGAAGAATTGAAGAAAGTAAAGAAACAAAATTGTAAAAAAATAGCCGAATGTATGGGTAAAGATTTTTTCAAAAAATTAAAAGAGCTTTATAATAAAGGGCTTGAAAGTTTTGAAATTAAAGTTACACAAAATATGATTTATATCAAAAATAAATTTGTGCAAAGCATTAATTTAAATGATCAAAATTTAAATCACTTATGGAATAATGTCTTTTATTTTTTCAGTGGAAATAGTTCAATAACGAATATTAAAAATATGAGTAATAATACATTGCGGATTGATTTTCCTGGATTAAATTTTAATAATGAAAAATTTATTGAAATTAAACTAACTAATTCGGAATTACAGTTAAGAGCATTTAGTGATACTTATAAAATAACTGCTGAACTTAAACAAAAAAAATAGTGCCTAAAAATTAGTTTTTACAGTAACACATTAAATTTTCTACGATAGCTATTGAGATAGGTATTTCCTCCGGCTATGACGGAGGCTGCTTTTTTTTAGCATGCCTTCGAAAACTTACTTTGCAAAATTATTTTTTTATGATATAATAGCTCTAAACTTTTTTATCAAAAGTTATTCTGCCCAGGAGGAGCAAATGATTGATATAAATTTTATAAAACAAAACCCAGAAGAAGCAAAGGCGCTTTTTAAAAAACGCGGTTGCCAGGTTGATGTTGATGAATTTTTAAAAATTAACAATGAGTTCAACAGTAAAAAAGCTCTTGTTGATAAATTAAAATTTGAACAAAAAAAATCTTCGATAGAACGCGCAAAAGAAATTAAAAAAGAAATAACAAATTTAAAGCAAATTGTTTCCGAACTCGAAGAAAAGCGCAACAAGATGTGGCTTTTGTTCCCAAATATTTTGGCAGAAGGCACGCCTGAGGGCGAAAGTGATGAAGATAACGTAGAGATTAAGCGCTGTGGGCAAATTCCTATTTTTAATTTTAACCCTAAAGCGCATGATGAACTTGGCAAAAACTTGAAAATTTTAGATCTCGAGCGTGGCGCCAAAGTTTCGGGCAGTGGATTTTATTATTTGGTGGGTGATGGCGCGGAACTTTCACATGCGGTATATGAAATTGCCAGAAAAATTTTAAAAGAAGATGGTTTTACATTCATGATTCCGCCGGTTTTGGCTTCGCACAGAACTTTTATGGGTACGGGGTACTTTCCGTTTGAACCGGAAGGAAATTATAAAGTTGAAAATCAAAATTTATACGCAATCGGGACTTCCGAGCAAACTCTTTTGGCGTTTCATGATAATGAAATTATCGATTACAGCGAGCTTCCGCTTAAATACTCGGCTTATACGCCATGTTTTAGGACTGAAGCCGGATCTTATGGAAAAAACTCCAAAGGAGCGTTTAGAGTTCATCAGTTTCATAAAATGGAGCAAATAATCTTTTGTGACCCAAAAGATTCGGAGAAATATCACGAAATGTGCCTGAACAACATTGAAAAATTGCTCTCGGTTTTAGAAATTCCCTATCATGTGGTAAGGGTCTGCGTGGGCGATATGGGCGCGCCGGGATATAAAAAATATGATGTTGAAAGCTGGTTCCCGTCATTTAATGCTTATCGCGAAACACATTCAAACACGAATTTGTGGGATTATCAGACTCGGAGATTGAATATTAGAACGCAGATAAATGGTAAAAAATTTTTCCCGCACACGATATCTTCGACAATGGCAACTGACAGAGTTATTTTTTCATTAATCGAAAACTTTCAGCAAGCAGACGGTTCAATTGTTTTGCCAAAAATTTTGGCGGATTTTATGGGGAAAAAAGTTATCAATTTATAGGAATTCTCTACGACAACGCTGGAAAATAATAACAAACAATTTTTTAGCTTAATATTTTAAAAAAAGTGTGGTGATATTTATGGCAAGTATAAATGATGTTATTAGAAATTTAAATAATGGCCAAAAAGGAAAAGAATGTGGTAAAAGTATAATAAAAATAATAAGTAATAGTATAAATAATGCATTTTATTATTTAGAACTATATTTAGATGAACAATTTAAAACTAAGCCAAAAAATGAAGATTCTATCACTTATAAATATTATTTACAATTTAAAAAAAATATAAGTACATTCAAATCGAAAATTGAATTCCTTGAAGGTAGTTGGTATAAAAAGGAGGCACTTGATAATTTAATAAATTTTGCAAAGGAAAATAAACAAGGCAAATTTGGAGCATTTTTTAAAAAAAGCCGTATTTGCAAAATTGCAGAAATTGCTGAAAGTGTATCAAAAAACTTAGAAGATTTGAAAAATCAAAGTCATTTAGATAAAATAGTTAAATATCATAAGCTACAACATCCAATAACTAATCAAGAAATTGAAATAATAGACCCTGATAAAAATCAAAATAGTGCTGAGATTATCGGTAATTTTTATGGTTATAATGGAAATGAAATAGAAAATTTATATACTCAGCTGAATTAATGTGTTTAAAAAAAGAGAATATTAGAAATAATTTTAGAAAATATTGAAAAGCAAGAACATTCTCTCCGGCGATGCCGGAGAGAGTGATTTGTAGTTTTTTAATATATTGTTTATTTTTCAGGTATTTTAAGTGTTTGACCTTCGGTAACTTGTTCTGATTGCAAGTTGTTCAATTGTATTATTTCATAAAATCTGTTGCCATCGCCTAAAAGTTTTAGTGAAATATTCCAAAGATTATCGCCCGGTTGAACCGTGTAAATATTATTTTGATTTTTTATTGGAATTTTTAAAATTTGCCCTGGATATATTGTTTCATTTTGCAAATTGTTTAAACTCATAATCATATTGTATTTCGTCCAGGAGCCGAGATACGTGCGCGCGATGTTCCACAGGGTGTCGCCGCTTTCAACATTATAAAGAAGCCAACCTGATGACAAATTTTGCGGAATTAAAATTGTCTGCCCCGGATGAATGTTGTCGTCTTTGAGATGATTTAAAGTTTGAATTTCATAATATTTTTTACCGGTTCCTAAATAATTTTGTGCAATTCCCCATAAAGTATCACCAGGTTTAACGTTATAAACAACCGAACTTGCGTTCGAATTTTCTCTGAAATTATTTGGAATAATTTGACTAGTTTTAACAATTTCAGTATTTTCTCGCTGCCAATTATTTTGATTTGATGGTAAATTAACATCATTATTATTAGGAATTCTTACTGTATTCATAACAGAATTCATATATGTTTGCAATTTTCCTCCTATATGGTTTTTCTGACATGCAGAAAATTTATTACTATATGATATTCTGAAGTTTTGACGTTGGTGAATAAATACTTATTTAATAAAATTTTCGAGTTCTTTTTGATTAATAATTTTTATATTAAATTTCTTAGCATCATCCAATTTTTTCCCGGAATTTTTGCCGCAAATTGCAAAAGAAGTGTTTTTTGACACGGAATTGCTAATTTTACCACCCAGATTTTCAATTTTTTCTATTATTTCGCCACGTGAATAATTATCAAATTTACCAGTTATAGCAAAACTTAATCCTAAAAATTTTTGCGATGTATTTTCTGTATTATTTTCTAAATAATTGGTATTTACGCCTAATTTTTTCACCAAATTTAAATTTTTAACATTTTTTTCATTATGAAAAAAATCAAATATACTTTGAGCTGTAATCTTGCCGATGCCGTCAATTTGTACAAGCTCTTCAATTTTACATTTTTGTAAATTTTCTATATTTTTAAAATATTTAGCAATAATTTTAGCGGTTTCTTTACCTACAAATAAAATACCAATACCATAAATTAATTTTTCAAGAGAATTATTTTTAGATTTTTTAATAGAATTCAACAAATTTTTACCGATTTTATTCAAATAAATTTGTTCATTAAAACCAAACATTAACATTTGGTTATTCGAAGTATTTGCACTCCGGAATTGTTTATATTTTTTTAGTATATTTTCATTTAATTTGTAAATATCTGAATAATTTTTTATTTCATGCTTTAAAATATTTACAGTTTCTTCACCAAAATTTTCAATATTCATTGCATCGCGCGCGGTAAAGTGCACTATTTGAGATTTTATTTTTTCAGGGCAGTTTTCATTTTTGCATTTTAAAATTTTATTAT
>JAFSLT010000004.1 GCA_017448285.1 Clostridia bacterium | reverse complement strand
TATAAATCTTCAAATAGTTTCAGAGCCAATTGTCAAAATAGTAATAAAGTTTTTCTCCGGCACCGCCGGAGAAAGTATAAATCTTCAAATAGTTTCAGAGCCAATTGTCAAAATAGTAATAAAGTTTTTCTCCGGCACCGCAGGAGAAAGTATATAAATCTTCAAATAATTTCAGAGCCAATTGTCAAAATAGTAATAGAGTTTTTCTCCGGCACCGCAGGAGAAAGTATATAAATCTTCAAATAGTTTCAGAGCCAATTGTCAAAATAGTAATAAAGTTTTTCTCCGGCACCGCCGGAGAAAGTATATAAATCTTCAAATAGTTTCAGAGCCAATTATCAGAAATATGAATATTATATTTTAGGTGATTGATTTGAATTTGTTTTTTATAGTTTTTTGTGCATTTTTTATGATTTTAGGCTTTGTGGACTTTATAAAATTCATTTTTTTTAAAATTTTTAAAAAAACCGAGCATAACATAAAAAGTTCTGACAGTGCTGAGTTTGTTATAAGAGATTTGGCGAACAAAAACTTGTGGAATAAGAATTTTAGCAAATTAGTGTGCATTGAAAGTGATGACAATGAAACAAAAAAAATAATCGAAATAGCACAAAATGAGTATGATTTTTTGAATTTTGAACCGAATTTCAAAGTCGTGGATTAATTATTCAAAGATATTGCTAGGCTTATTTCGAAGGCATTGCCGAAATGAATAGAAGTGATAAACTCATGGAACATTATCTCTAATGGTATCGCCGGAAAAAATGACTTTTTTCAAGTTTAACTGTTATATCGTTTCAGAAGAAATTTATTTTAAATCATTTATTGACTCAAAATAAATCCCTTTTTCTTCAAGCGCTTGTCTTCCAGGATTACCACCGGTTCTGTTGTGAAAGTATACATCAATATCAACATCACGCACTTCGTCTATGAGTGCCTCGGCGGCTTTTTTGAGGACACTTGGGTGGTTTTGAAACGAACGCCCTCCGGGAAGCCAAAGATGAAGCGCAAATGATTTTCCGGATACTATACGTCTTAGCTTTGCTAATTTTCCTATCATTTTCATTTGATGCACTTGAATTGCCTCACAAATTGGGTTATAAAAATTTCCTTTTTTGTCCGCATCTTCGCTTTTATACCAAATGCCACCATCGCCAAATACAGGCTGAATAGATGGAGCGGCGGCGAAAATTTGAATCATTGGTGTTTTTTTATCATTGCAAAGAACCCATTGAAAATTTAGTTTGAATTTATTAATATTTTTTTCTATACGATTTATCAATTCTTTTTTTTCATTATCATCAAGAATGTGATAAGCACGTCTTAAATTAAAATAGCCATGCGAATAAAGTTTATGGTTATCAAGTTGTTTGTTTATCCATTTTTCACCCAAAACGTCATCAATGGCGTCATTTAATTTTCCTTTAAGATAAGATGACTCACGCAATTTAGCAAAAACCAGCGCGCTTAATGAAAGTATCGGCCCTTGTGTTCTGTCATAAGGCCACCAATTTACAGGTGAAAAGTAATCATCACAAGATTCCAAAGCATTATACTGACTACAGACAACTGCCATCGAATTTTCAGCACTTTTGTATTTAAAAAAATCACTTGCATCTACGCCTTTTGCATCATAAAAACGTGCACGTACTTTTTTATCGGATTCCAAACCATTTTTTGCACTTTTAATCAAGCGGTCAAGTTGTTCTTCGGTTGTATATTTCAAATGCGATAGTCCATTATCAATTAATTTATCAAGTTCTTTTTCAAGTTTTGTAGTTGTTTCACGTTCATCATATGGATAATTACGATCACTTGAGAGAGCATTATCTTTGTATGTGGCTTTACCGATATTTTCCATATACGGGCTGCCTTTTACGTTTGAAACAATCTTTTTAACATCTTCTGGAATTACTGGAGATTTAAGATATTTTTTTAAAAGTTCATCCGAAAGATTGTCTTTCTTATTAATTTCATCTTCACTTATAACTGAAACTTTTGATTTTATATTTTTATAAAACCATGAAAATTTTAACAATGATATAGTTGGCAAAATATTCCAGCAATAGTTATAAAATATATTTTGAATATTTTTATTTATCGATAAATTTTTCACAGTTTTTGAATTCAAATTTTGGTCTGCAAAAGAATTATTGGCACATAAAACTTGTGCTGCCGCAAGCAATAATGCAATTTTATTTTTGCCAAATTTTAACATAAAAAATCACCTCTGCTGATTTTAAAATACGCATGTGTAATACATACATTAATTTAATTAATTTAATTATAAAACATAAAAATTAATTTGTCAATAGAAAAATAAATATTCATTGCTAAAAAATATAGTAATAATTTATTAATCAATTATACTCTCCGGCGTCGCCGAAGAGTAGCTATCGCTTTTTGGCAATTCCTAATATATCCAAAAATTCGTTTTTATTCAGTTAAATTTAATTCATCCGGAATTTTTATTTTTAATTTTTTAGCAATATTTTTATCCACAAACGGCTTGCAATCGCTTAAATATTCGATTGGCATATCCTGAGGTTTAGATTTATTTTCTAATATTTTTACAGCTTGATGTGCTGTTTTTTTCCCGAGTTCGTAATAATCTATGCCATAAGCTAAAAGCGCGCCTTTATCTTGAATATTTTCGCTGCAAACAACAAATTTTCCTTTTTCAAGTGCGATATTTGAAATCAGCGGCAAACTTGCGGCGGTGATTTTATCGAGCGGCACATAAATAGCGTCAACTTCTTGAATCAATTGCCGCGTGACTTGTTCAACTTCACCTATTTGCGAAACTGATACGATTTTTGGCTCAAGCGATAAACTTTTTATTTTTTTCTCGGCAATTTTGGCTTGATACGACGGACTAACGTCTATATTTGAATATAAAACTCCTATTTTTTTCAAACCCGGTTTTAATTTTAGCATCAAATCAATTGTTTGCTCAATCGGTGGCAAATCTGAAGTTCCGGTCACATTTGTGTTGGGTTTATTGTTTGATTCCACTAAATTTGATTCTTCGGGATTAGTTATTGCCGTAACTAAAATCGGAATATTTTTTGTAGCATTTGCGGCCGCCTGCGCCGATGGAGTTGAAATTGCCAAAATTAAATCGCAACCATCACTTACAAATTTTTGCGCAATAGATTCACAATTTGAAAGATCACCACCGGCAATTTGAATATCAAATTTAACGTTTTTGTCTTCGCAGTATCCTAAATTTTTAAGTTCATCTATAAAACCCTGCCGAGCTTTATCAAGACTTTCGTGTTCGACTATCTGGGTTATCCCAATTTTAAAAACTTTTCCTATTCTTTGCTTATTTATAACAAAAAAAGCGGCTAATGATATTACCAAAAATAAAATCGTGTATAAAATAAAATCCTTTTTAATATTCATCAGAATCACTCCATTTTTTAAAATTTCAAATTTAATTTATCTAAAACTTCATTGTTTAATACTAATTCAGCATTTTTAATATATTCAATCGGCATATTTTGTGGAGAAGCGCCAAATTTTAAAATTTTTATCGCCATTTCGGCCGTTATTTCGCCAAGCTCGTAATAATTAACCCCGAATGTGCCAGCAGCGCCTTTTGGAATTAAATTTTCCTCCCCGCAAATAACCGGAATACCAAAATTCAATGCCGTCTTTGAAATAAGCTCCATATTCGACGCCACGGCATTATCCGTCGGAGTATAAATCGCATCAACTTTTTGTGACATATATTCAACAACTTGTTGAATTTCGGCCGCATGACTAAAGTTAAATTCTTTTGCGTTTAAGCCAAGTTTTTGGGCTTCTTTTTTGGCAATTTCGGCTTGAAATTTTGAATTTGCCTCGTTTGAAGAATAAAAAATGCCAATATTTCGAGCCTCGGGTTTTATTTGTTTTATAAGCCCAATTTGCTTTGCAATCGGCGCCAAATCCGAAGTTCCGCTAACATTTGTGCCAGGCAATTCATTCGATTTTATAAGTCTAGCATCCACAGGGTCAGTAACGGCAGTAACTAAAATCGGGATATTCGAAGTTACAGCGGCAACCGCTTGAGCAGCAGGAGTAGCTATCACAAAAATCAAATCGCACTTTTCCGAAACAAACTGATTGGCAATCAGCGTGCAGTTGGATTGGTCGCCTTGAGCGTTTTTGTAAATTATTTCAGCTTCTAATCCGGATTTTTTTATTTTTTCTATAAAACCTTGCCTTGAAGCATCTAAAGCATCGTGCTCTACAAACTGCAGAATGCCGATTTTCAAGTTTTCCTCGCGTTTATTAAAAATATTTTTAAAACCAAAAATTACAAAAATTATTAAAAATAATGTTAAAATGCACCATCGTTTTTCTTTCATCCTCAAAACTCCTTTGTAATAAATTTTTATTTTCAAAACATTTAACATCCGGTATCGCGTATCATACATCAATATTAAAATCATAAATTTTTCCCTCCTAAAACAAAAGAGCCAAAACTTTTTTCAAGCTTGACTTTTTAAATTTTTTTATAAAAAAAGCCGCCGCAGATTTTTATTTGATATCTGCAGCGTGCTAAACTCTCTTGCTACAAATATCAATACCTGTAGCTGCTATACCAATTTTTATTTTTGTTAAATCTTTTCATTCACCTTTCCCCACCAAATATATTGCATAATCCCAGCGACCACCAGTACTGTAATCTTTCGTATTAACACTAATAAACTCTAGTACTTCCCCTTTTTCTTCTGTCCTGAAACGAATACTATATACTTTATCATCAAAAAATATACGGAATAAATTATCACTATCAGAAAAATGTTCAAATGCCATGTCAATTATTTTTGAACCGCCACGCAATTTATCAAAAAATTCTTCAACCCAGGAATTACCTTTAGAAAGCCCTAGCTTTTTAATCACGCCCTCATTTATCTCAATCCAATGTTCGCGCCATTGTATTCCATGATAACCAAAACCGTTAAAATTCTTAAGGTAATGCTTACCACCTGACGAAATATATACAATTTCACCCAAAAAATCATTATTCTTGCTATTAATAAAACTAATTAATTTATTAATACAACTTTCATCAACTTGTTCTCTGTATGATTCGATAATTTTTATATTGTAATTATAATACTCATCTTTTGGATTAATTTTCGATAATTTTTTACCACCATCGCCATTGCCGCTTTCTTTCTTCAGCAGGTGATGAATCAATAACCCACCTCCGCCAACTAATCCTACCAAAGCAACTGGTATTGCTACTTTTGCTAAGTTATTCAATCCCGAAGCTGGTTTAACACCAAAAATTGAAGCAAGTGCCAATGCTACTGCTAATTTCCTACTGTACAATTTTTTCATAACGCCTTCCTCCTATTAAAAATTTAGATTAATTAATTTTAAAATTTGGCGACTAAAAAGTCACACTAAAATCTATTTTTATATTATATATCATACATTTATTTTTTTCAAGCCCAAAAAACAAAAAATTGCAAAAATTTTTAAAATTCACATTGAATTTTTTTCTCACTACACACTTTTGTTCTCTCCGGCGATGCTGAAGATAAATTTTCTGCATTTAATTTTTTATATTAAAATCTATTCCTCCGGCATAGCCGGAGGAAATATATATCTTTTTTAGCATTGATATCGCAAAATGTAATCAAATCTCTCGCAGCGCTGAAGATAAATTTTTTGCATTTAATTTTTTCATATATTAAAATAAAAAAGCATGATTTGGAAGTGCGGGTTTATTGCTTCAAGCCGTTTATTTAAATAAAAAACGGGAAACGAGGTGGTAAATATGCTTGATTTTTTTATAAAAATTTTTACTATCATACTTTTGATATTTCAAATTTTAAATCAAATGAAAAGCTACCGTACTAACGATACGGTAGTTTATCATAAATTAACAATTAAAAAGTGATAAACCTGTGACCAAGTCACGCCTTTATTATATAATAAAATTTTGAAAATATCAACCGGTATTTTTTATTTTTTAAGCTTTTTCTCCGGCGATGCCGGAGGCCGCTTTTTATTCCGGAAAAAATTAATTATAAAAAGTTACATAAATTTTAATTTTTTAAAGATTTTAGAAAATTTTTTTGTACGTCTATCTGATTCCAGTTCCTGTTTTGTGATAATTTTTAGTAAAAATATCATAATAAAATACACTATAGCAGATAAAATTATTGATAATATTGTTGCCAATTTCAAGTTTATGATTTTATATAAAATTTTATAAAATAAATTTGCCGAAAAAGCGCACACAATGCCTGCAATGCAGGGCTTGATAAAAATCGACATAAAATTAATTTTTATTTTGGTGTTCCTGCAAAGCGCAATGAGCGAAAATGTGAAAACAAAAATATAACAAACAAGTGTGCCAACGGCTGCTCCTTGAATATTTATCTCGGGAATTCCAACCAGTATATAATTTAAAAATATTTTTATCAAAACTCCGATGCTTAAAATTTTTAAAGGTAAATCCGCTCTGCCAATTGCTTGGAGCATACTGCAAATCGGCATGCTGAAAGCTATAAAAATCGCACCGATACCCGAAACCGTCATTATTTGCGACCCAATGTAAATTTCGCCCACATGCTCGCCTGAATGCAAAGTATTATATATTAAATCTAAAATCGGAAGTGCCAGCGAAGATATCCCAAACCCCATGGGAATTGAAATTATCGAGGTTATTTTTAAAATTTTTTCAATACTTTTTCTTATATTTTTTTTATCACCGAGCGTCCAGGCGGTTGTAACTGAAGGCAGAGTGCTGACTGCCAGCCCCATTGCAATTGTAGGCAAAAACATGGCTATTGTAGACGTGAACCCAAAGCAGCCCGAAAGAAACAAATGCACGTTATTTCTGATTAAAGCCTCTTGGGGGATAAGCGTGCCGTATATATTTTTTAATTTATCGAGCGAATTTGCCACAACGTGTGCGAGCCTTCGCTGAATTAAAACCGAATCTATAACTCCTGCAAGATTCATAACTATAGCGCCAAATCCCACGGGCAGCGAAATTTTTATTATTTCTCTTAAAATATCTCTAAATCTTTTGGGTTTTGGCGAATTTGCAAGTTCTTCGTTGGTTATACTGTCGCCCTTTATTTTATAGCGCATTGAAATATATAAAAATGCGACGGCGGCACTGATTGCAACACCCAGTATCGCGGCGGCGGATGCAAATGCCAAGATTTTTCCTTTTGCTTGAACGATATTTTCATAATGCACGCCAAAAATAGTACCTTTTTTTTGATATTCTTGACTTCCAAGCCAAATAGTCAAATACGAGAGCGAAAGCCCGAAAATTATCTTCCCAAGAGATTCTATAACTTCCGAAACCGCTGTAGGAGTCATGTTCCTAAGCCCCTCGTAGTACCCTCGGTGGCTCGACATCAGGCACGAAAATAATAAGGCGGGCGCAAGCATGATCACTGAATACACGGCATCTGGAGCTTTTGATACTTTTGCGTATATAAATGAACCCACCGCAACTAATAAAAATCCGATGGTTCCGGTGACCAAAAATATTGGAATAGATACTTTTCGGATTTTTCTAACGTCCCGGAACCTTCCAAGCGCAGCATTTTCGGCAACCAGTTTTGAAATTGCAATTGGTAGCCCTGCAGTCGAGAGCGCGTAAATAGGGCTGTAAAAATTATAGGCTCCGACGAAATAAGCACTGCCTTCGCCGCCCAAAATAGACATCAACGGAATTTTAAAAATAGCTCCAAAAAATTTAACAGCAAGCATGCCAAGTGTGATTATAAACGCACCTTTTGCAAACGAATCGCCTTTTTTATCAGAAAAATTATTCATAACCCTCCAATGTTAAAGTATATTTTTTAAAATTATTATTTATTATAGTACTTTCACTTTAAAAAGACAACGTAATTTTTCAGAAAAACATTGATAAAAAAAGAAAATCAGCCCCCGGCATAGCCGGAGGAAATGATATATCTTTTTATTTTTTTAACTTAATTTTTCTTTATTTATCACTATATCATCAATATCTAATTTTATGCTCTGAACACTGGGCGTGCCGGTAGCTTCGCATTCTTTGTCATATTTTTCCTGAATAGCACCCCTTATTAATGCATCAAAAAGCGGTATCGAACGCATACCAAAATCATTTTTTACACATTTTTTAGCTATATGGTTAATAATATCTTCATCGTATTTAAGCTCTAACTTGTAATTTTTCTTTGTGCTATCAGCAATTCTTGCCAAAAGTTTTGTTATAGCAGCTTTATAGTCTTTTTCGCTTGGTTTATTAAACTTAAACATACGAATTCTGCTGATCAGCGCCTTGCTCGCCATATTCTTGTCATCAGTGTCGCCGCCCAATTTAATCTCCGAAAGCGGTTGGTTGGTGGGCAATACAAATATCGCGCCCTCGCAGTTTATATCCTCGCCGTCAATGTTTATTCTGCCGGTGTCAACGGCATCCCACAAGAGTGAAATAACCTCTTTTGGTAATTTATCAAGCTCATCAAGGATTATAAACGGATGTTTGTTATGCTTTAAAGCCGAAACGAGTTTTCCATAAGCAAAATATCCGCGCTCCTGATCGCCTACGTGCCATTTACCGCTAACTTGTTTTCTTACGCTCAATTCTTTATCCGCAGGGTCAAAATCGGCGTAACTAATTTTAACAGGATTGCTAGCACCTAAAGTTTTTGCCATATCTTCACTAAACGAGCTCTTACCGCATCCGGGAGTACCATTAATTGATAAAATCAGGCATTTTTTGGTTGGATCTTCTTTGCAGGAAGCAAAATATCCACGGAGCAATGCAACGATGCCACTTATTGGCTCAGCGTTATGCGGAGATTTTTCCTTAAGTTTATCAAATTCTTTTGCAATATTCTTCCAATCTTTTGAATAATCTATCGATGAACTTGAATATAAATCTTTTCGCATTTTATCATAACTTTCCTGCGCTTTTTTTCTCCTTTGCTCGTTTATTTTATCCATTTGTCTTGCTCGCAAAGTTTCCATTACAATTCCTATGCCTTTAATTCCTGCAACAGCTGCTAAAATTCCGGGTATAAGTGACGCTATTCCTCCAATCAGAAATTTATATCCGATTTTAGCAGCATTTAAAGGATTCAGAGGATTTAATAAGTTTGTGGCTGCATACGCTATGGCACAAGCTTGTTTTAATGTGGCCTCATCTACATTTTTATATTTATTTAAATTTTTTAGTTTTTCAAAAGCTTTCGCAGCATCATAGTCAGTATTAGTTAAATAATTACCTTTTAGTATTTCATAATTTTTTAAATTCTCTACAGCATTGCCATCTAAGTGTGTGAACTTAACCTTTGCAATCGAATTTGGATCTTTTGAGTACTGAATCCTACATTTTTCAAGTTCTATTGCTGTTTTAAATGCTATACCGTCATTTAAAATAGATTTTAATAAATTAACTATATCTTTATCAATTTCGTCGCCAGCAGCCCTTACCATGTTATTATTATTAATAAATTTATTACCAACAGCTACAGACATCGTAACACCGCAAAGCGCCGCGATTACTTTTTTAAATTTTCTATTCATAATGATCACACTCCTTTTAAGTCCAATATACTTTAATTTATATTACAAAAAAAGATAAAAGTCAACTTTTTTCGACAAAAAAATGGCAAAATTTGAAATTGAATTTTTTTATTTTACACTAAATTGTTTATTATAAACAAAAAATCATTGATATAATATGGCCCAATAATGAGTTTATAAACAATTTGCACAAAACTGATCGATATTTTTAAAACAATGAAATAAATAAAAATACAGCAAATTTTTCAGCGATATCAGAGAGAATATTATTTTAATTGTAAAAGTGTTTCCTCCGGCGGCGCCTCAGGAAATATCTATTTTTATCACTACCGTCCTAAAAATTTTTCTTGACTTTTTAGTTTTGTTCTTTTATAATGGCAAAGCATGGGGGTATAGCTCAGATGGTAGAGCGCTTGAATGGCATTCAAGAGGTCGGCGGTTCGACCCCGCTTATCTCCACCAAAATTTTATATATTTAATCTAAAATGTAACTATTTTGGTTTTTTGTTTGAGGATATGTAGCTCAGCTGGTTAGAGCGTTCGCTTCACATGTGAAAGGTCAGGGGTTCGAATCCCTTCATGTCCACCACTGCCAGACACTTTTCAGCATTAATTTGCATACCACGTCGGATTTTCTGAGCAAGTTCTACACTGTAATATTCGGCCATGCCTTCGAGCACAGATTCCATCAGAACTCCACTGGCATCATCTGAAATATTTTCTTTCGCGGAAAGAACTCGAACTCCATATTTTCTCAGTTTTGCCTTATAAATGGCACTGTCATAGCGATTTCGCGAAAATCTGTCGAGCTGATAAACCAAACTCGCATTGAACTGACGTTTTGCACTATCAGCAATCATTCTTTGAAAATCTGGGCGTTTTTCGGCATCTTTACCAGAAATTGCCCTGTCTATGTACTCGCCGATAACATTGTAATCATTACGTTTGGCGAACTCGTAACAGACTTTTAGCTGACCTTCTATCGACTGTTCAGTCTGGGAATGAGAGCTAAATCTTGCATAAATTACCACGTTCATTCCGACTTATCCTCTTCAGTTAAAATTTTAAAAAGAGAAGCCTTAAGTCTTTTATTTGCAAGAGTTCCTGGCTCAAAACACATTTCGATAAAATCTTTGAGTTTTTCATTTTGTTTTGCAATTTCGACAAATGGTTTTGGTTTAAATTTGCACTCCATTCCCCTTGGATTGTCAGTTCTGCCAAAAATATAGTCTAGCGAAACGTCGAAAAATTCTGCATACCAAAGCAAAACTTTTGTTGGAATTGCTGATTTTGAATGCTCATAGCTGTTGATGCTTGCTTGTTTTGCGCCGAGCATTTTGCCAATTTTTTCCTGAGAAATGCCTAGATCTTTGCGTAATTTTCTGATTCTTTCAGAAATTATTTCCATTAGTTACCTCCAAAAATAGTTTTCGCGATTAATTTTA
>JAFSLT010000030.1 GCA_017448285.1 Clostridia bacterium | reverse complement strand
ATTAATATTTTCTTTCTTTTTTTGTAATTTTTTAAGTTCTTTCTGAGCTTTTTCTTTTTCTTCCGGATCATTCAATTGATTTATTTTATTTTTCGATTCTTCTATTTGTTTATCTAATTCTTCTATTTTTTTCTTTGATTCTTCTTCTTTATTTTTTAACTCTTGTTCTAACTCTTCTTTTTCATTTTTCAATGTTTTAAGTTTGTCTTCATTCATTTTATTTTTTAATTTAAGCATACGTTTTCCTTGCTCTTTTTCTCTTTCTTCTCGTTCTTCTTTTGCTTCCTCTTCCCTTATTTCCTGTTCTGTTTTTAATTCTTTTTGTTTCTCTTCCCATGCTTCCTTACTTTTTTTTGCATCTTCATATAATTTTTTCTGTTCTTCTAATCTTTTATTCCTAGCTGTTTCTAAGTCATCAAATTCTTGAGATTTTGCACCATTTATTAAATTTACCCAAACGTTTTGGTCTCTAGCTTGAACGGAAGACGGCAAAACCCTGGTAAAATTTGTGCATATGAGTTCAATAGTTTCGTATACGATATTACCGGAAGTTGCGTCTAGCTCCCCCAAAGTCCACTTATGTGCACCGTAGGAAAAAAATCTAAAATTTGCAACATCATTTTTAAAAGTTCTGTCAAAAATTTGTATAATTCCTTCCGCCGGACCATGTTCCAGAGTGTAAACAGGGTCCAGTTTTGCCGCAGCAAGAAGCGATTGTTTTCGCAAAAAACCAACACCCGAAGGAGTAACTAATGATAATAACGACGAAATATTTTGAACTTTAGTCTGTGAGCGTCTGATAGGCATTGCTCGTTTTAAAATAAGGTCAGTGGTATTTTCTTCCATAAGAGTTTTACGAGCAAAAAGGTGGCGGGAATTTCCACCTTCTGTCATACGATCATTTGGAAAATCTATATCTATCCCCGAAATTTCCTGAAAACTATAAACAAAATCATTTAAAATTAAAATAAAATTAGGATTATATATTAAATTACCGGGTCTGTGCGGTTTACTTTTATCCTTTTCATCATTTTGATCATAATAGTCATCAAATGATGAAATAATTTCGCTAAAAGGTACTCTATTTGTAACCGGACTTATCAAAATTAACCTCCGTTAAAAAACATCAAAAATGTTTTTTCTGTTTTCATCTCCATTTAATTTTTTATTTATTTTCGAAACTTCTTCGCAATATGATATACGTTCTTTATGCGAAAGTTCGGTAATTTCCTTATAAGACCAATGAAAATAATAGGCCAGAAAAGCTATTTCTTCTTTTAAATTTTTTATATTATAACTTTTCAGGCCTGATCGAAAAAAGGCACAGGTACTCTGAACTTTTCACCACATTTGGGGCAAACGATACTCATCTCTTGCGGTTCAATAGCATTAATTTTTTGATATAAATCCTGAAGATAAGCCATATCAGCAGTAAATAAATTTTCAATCACTTTTGTAGTTACTTTTGGCAAGCTTCCGAGTTTTGTAATAACTCTTTCGAGTATTAATATACTAAGATATGCTGGATTTAATTTTACCCTAGGGTCATTCATTGGCATAATTTCATCAGCGGCGTTGGCCAGGCGCATAACGCCTACTTTATGCACCTGACCGTTTTCATCTATAAATCCCTTGGGCAGTTCAAATGTTACCTGTGTATCGTTACTTGACATAAAAATATACTCCTTTTTATTATAATGTGCGCCAAACGCCTTCTGTGGCAAAAGTCATGGTTTCAACTAGTATTTCTGCGCTATCCGCGCTGAGTCCTCCGGATTCATATCTTGTCGGCCAAACATTTATAGCGTGCCATTTTGCAATTTCTACACTAGCATTGTCATAAGCTATTATATTCATTTCTTGAACACTGGTATCTTTCCCGTTTAAATAATCCATAAAAAAATTGTATAAAGTTAACTGGCTGTACATTCCTTTAGCAATAGTAACATCGGGATATGTGAGCATTGTTGGGAGTTTTCGCATGCCAAGAGTAGCAAATGCACCTTCTCGATATTCTGTAGTCCCGATTTCTGCCGAAAATCCTTCAACTGACTTGCATGATAGTACTCCCAATTTTCCAATTTCAACAGTAAATCTATGCCCACGTATAGGATACTTTAAACCTTGAGCCGCACCGGCAGAATCAGCCGATAATATATCCGCTGCGCCGCCCAGCGTCATGCGTTCTTCTTCTGGCATAATTAATCACCTCTTTATTTTTCAATTTTTATCATTCTGCAGTTTTCTGCGTTATTCTAAAAATTACAAATTCTGCGGGTTTAACAGGAGCAACTCCGATTACACAAATGAGCCTTCCGTTATCGATATCGTCCCTCGTCATAGTATTAGGACCGATATCCACAAAAAATGCTTCATCTGGGCTTCCTCCTACTAATGCTCCTGAGCTCCAAATTCCGCCCAAAAATGTTTCAATTGTGCCTCTTACTCTGCCCCAAAGTCTTGAATCATTGGGTTCAAATACCACCCAGCTTGTATTTGCTTTTATTGATTCTTCAATATAAATAAACAATCTGCGAATGTTTATATACTTCCAAAGTGGCTTCGAAGATGCCGTCCTTGCCCCCCAAACTCTGATTCCTGCACCGGGGAAACTCCTTATGGCATTTAATCCCTTGGGGTTTAAAAAATCTTGTTCTGCGGTGTTATAATTGACGGATAATCCTGTACAATTGTTAACTATCTCGTTTGCCGGAGCTTTGTGAACACCTTTTGAATTGTCACTTCTGGCATAAATTCCTGCAATTGAACCTGAGGGCGGAATATAAGTGTCTCTTTTATCAAGTGGGTCATAGACCTTTAGCCACGGGTGATACATAGCACAGTAGTCGCTATCAACGATATCGCGGTGTTTTAAAACATCCGTAGTGGTTCTGGCTTTTAGGGGAACATCTAAAATTGCAAATCTACTCCCTAAATTTTCGCATTGCGAAACAAGCGACAGCTGAACATTTGCACTAGTAATGCCCGGAATTGCCAAGATATTCACGTTCGTATTATCCAAAAAGCTTTGTATTCCGGTTCTAGCTCCGGGGCCTTCGTCTTTTCCTATAAAATCACCATCGGATAATTTTGCAACTGTTCCGTTGCTGCCTTTAGCCAAAGAAACTTTAATGTTTTCATTTTTCGGCATATTAAATAATTTTTTCAAATATTCAAACGGAGCCATGATGTCTTTTGGAGCAGTAACCGATAAATTTATAAATTCAGATTTTGAAAGTGCTTTTTCAATATATTTTGGTGAATTCAAATTGAAAGAGAGATTTTCATATTTTTCCACTTCGCCATCGCATTCAATAACTACATTGAATTCACAGGTTTTAATAACTACTTTTGGGAGAAGATCGGTGTCTACTACCTTGCCCTTTAAAGGAGCATTTAAAGTTATCGTGTTTTGCTGCACATTTATTATTCTTGCATACTGAACATCTTTTAAACCTTCGATACAAATAATGTCGCCGGCATCAAAACCAAATGAATTCTTAAGTTTATACTTCCCGTTTTCAAAGTCCTTCATTATTTGATTTCGATTTTCGTTTGTAGGTTCAAAGTAAACTGAAATTGAGTTGCCCCAAACACCGGGGTTTTTGGCTTCAATTTTCATTGATTTGCCGTCCGACGACGCAATACTTGCAGATTGCGCATCAGGAGGCGCTACTCTTGAAATAAAAAGCTTGCTTCCGCCATTAATGAAAAAATGGTTTACGGCATGAGCTAAAAATCTGTATTCACCAAATTCGTTTGTCTGCAAATATCCGCCAAATTTTCGGCTAAAATCTGCAACACTTGTCACTAAAACGGGCGCACCTATAACAGGACCTTTTTCGGCAAGCCCCACAAAACCTGCAACTGATGTGCTGACTCCCTGCATCGGAGCTGCACCGCTATCAAATTCTTCAACATATATTCCTGGAGATAAATATTCTGGCATATTTTTCGACTCTTCACACAAAAAAGTGTAAGAACCTATTCAACTCCCTTCTTTTTTGTTTTTTTGGCTTTTATTTTTTTCAAAAGTATAGAATTAATTGCCAAGCAAAGTCTTAATCTCGCTTTTTTCATTTTTTCCATACGTTTGCGCAAAATATAATACATATTCTTCGATGATAATCTTTGCTGTGCAGTTTTTAATTCGTCAGAGTCTTCAAATTCTTTAAGCTTATTATTCTTAAATAATTTGGAAAATTCTTCGAGACTTCGCTGAAACTCATGATTATCTTCTTTCTTTTCGTTTTTAATATCGTTTAAATCCGAAATAGCTCGTTGAGCCGAAACTGAATTTGATAATTTTGGATTTTCTTTGATATCTTCTATCTGAGAATTTTCATTTTCATCGTCATAAAGCAATTCATCGTCTTCGGTTTCAATGTTATCCGAAAAAACTTCGTGGGCTTTTTTAATTTTTTGATCTTTCGGGTCAAATTCCAAAGTAGTAGCGTTTTCCTGATACTTTTTATCTTCTTCATAATTTTTTCTAAAATAATTATGCTTATTTTTAAAATCCAATTTTGCATTTTCATCGTCATAATCATCTTCGCCGCTTGATAAAAGAGTAAAACGCAATCTTGAATTTGTTTTGAATTTTTCATACCCGACCGAAACTTCTCCAATATTAGTCTTAAATGCCCCGAGTTTTGTAAAATTATCTTCCGAATCATCTTTTTTTTCAGGCAAAAACGAAGCTAAATTTTTTTTTCGATTCATAAATTGCTTTTTCAGATACTCACTCTGATTATAAACTTTTTCACTGCCTTCAAGATTTAATTTATCTTGGCTTCCTTGAATAAAATCATCGGCAGAATCTTTTAAATTATGTCTATTTATCAGCTCCTTTTTGTGCTCTAATTTTTTCATACTCTAGCAACACCGTCCATTATAAATACTTTGCATAAAAAAAACAATATTCTTTTTGTTAAATTTATGAAAAACGCCTACAAAAGATAGGAATATTCGGCAAAATCACTTTTTAAAGGCGTGTATCCTTGTTTTTTTAGTTCATATTCTACAGATTTCAAAATATGGCTCATGTCTACTTTTGACTTGGTCTGAGCAGCTTTTAAACATGCCGAAATTACTATATTTTTTATACTTCCGCCCGAAAGTTCAAAATTCGATATAAAATCAAAATCAATGTTTTTATCGAGCGGCACATTTGCACCGAAAATATTTTCCCAAATTTTTTTGCGGTCTTTTTTGTTTGGTTTTGGAAAATGAAAAACGTAACTTATTCTCCTGAAAAACGCTTTATCGATATTCTCGATATAATTTGTGGTCATTATGCAAATTCCGCTGTGGTTTTCCATTCTTTGCAAAAGATAAGAAATTTCTAAATTAGCTCCCCTATCTTTTGCATCTTTTACGCTTGTTCTTTGAGAAAATAAAGCATCGGTTTCGTCAAACAACAGTATTGAATTACTTTTTTCGGCTTCGTCAAAAAGATTTGATAAATTTTTTTCGGTTTCGCCGATATATTTTGAAACAATTCTTGATAAGTCGGCTCTGTAAAGTTCGAGTCCCATTTCGTTTGCAATTATCCCGGCTGCCATGGTTTTACCGGTGCCGGGAGGCCCTGAAAATAAAAAACTCAGACCCCGACCATAATTTATTCTTTTTTCGAGCTTCCATTTTTCAAAAACAATATTTTTAATTTTTTGCTGTTTGCATATATCAATTATCATTTGTTTGTCTTGTTCCGGAATTATTAAATCATCCCAAGTGTTTTCGGTTTTTATAAGATGAGCATTTTCTCCAAAATTTGCCTGAACTGTTTTTTGTATCGAATTAAATATAATTTTTTTAGTAATTTTGCCGTTTAAAATTTTTTCGGAAAAAATTAAATTGGAAGCCAAATTTATCTGCCCGGGAGTAAGCCTGAATGTTCCGGCAATTTCGTTTAAATTAATTAATTTTTCAATTTCTAAATTTTTATTTTTTATTTTACTTTGCCAAATTTTTAAAATTTGCTCGTTATTTAAATTTTTAATCGGATATTTTATCCAAACAATATTTTGGTCAAAATTTTCAAGCTGCAAATCAATTTTTTCGTTTGAAATAAAAAAAGAATTTTTTGAATAGTTTTTTGCCATTTTTAAAATAAATTCAAGCCGTCTTTTGCGATTTTTTATAAGCTCAATGCCATCAAAACAAACCATGCCGTTCATAAGGCGCACCTGGCGCAAAACAGTTGTGATAATATCGCTAAAATTAGATTCTGAATTCAAGCATTTATCAATATCCACAATAATCAAAGCTTTTGCAAGAATCGAAGCCGTTCTTTTAACTAAAGTTTTTTTGCCAATGCCTTTTTCTCCGTTTATAACAAAATAAATATTTTGCATGCTGACTTTGCAGACTTTATATAAATTCATTGCCTCTTTTTCACGTATAATTTTTTCTTTACTTGGAAAATAAACCGAAAATTCACGCGAAGACACATCTGCTTTGCCGTTTGACATTACAAAATCAAATATATTTTTGTCTATTTTTTTATTTTTATCCAAAAAAAGTGAAAAAGCATTCAAAGATAAATTTTGGCTTAAATTAAAAAACTCGGATTTAGATTTATCTTTAAAAAAAATTTCCGAAACTTTGTCTATTGGATCAATATTTTTGCTTTCAAGTTCGTTAAGAACCGAAATTAAAAAACAAATCCAAGAATAATTATCGAAATTAAAAATGGTTCTAAGATACTCAAATGCACAAAATTCTTTATTTTTTTGAATTTCTTTGGTTATTTTTTCGTCATTTTTTATAAAATTTAAAACTGTTTCTTCTGTTTTATCTTTTTCACTATTTAATAATAATTTTATATTTTCAATAACATCTTCGATATACTTTTCATAATTTTCCATATCAGCACACTATCACAGCATTATTGCAGCTGATTACCTTGCAGCCTAATAAGTTTAAAATGCTTATCGGAACATAAGTTACACCATCGATATTTAAAACAGGATTCTCCATAACCGTTTGAACATCTTCCAGCTGTGCTTTATTACTGCCTTGTGCTATTTCTAAAATTTTATCATTAAATTTAACAGTTATTGTCGAGTTATTATCCATATATTCAACTTCAGGATTAATTCCCGAAAAATTTGCGGCGTCGTTTAGGGAAATTAATATATTTTCATCATAAATTATTGGATAATTATTGAGCTGTTTATCCTCTCGGAGTGAAATTACATTTTCGGGGCTGCAGCTTGCAGATTTTTTATATTTACCTCCGAATTCTTCGGATGATT
>JAFSLT010000029.1 GCA_017448285.1 Clostridia bacterium | reverse complement strand
GCTTATTTTTGGCGGACTTTTTTGCTTGGGAAACAGATGCGCTATTTTTTCGTACATTTCTTTTGTTATTTCCATTCCCTGATTATATCACCTTTTCGTTTGCTATTCTACTATTTCCTATTTCGTGTTAACAGGCCCTAGCCTTTTAGGCGCATCTGAAAAACCTCCGGCTATGCCGGAGGCTGCTTTTTAAAAAATTAATTTAGTTCCCTCAGCTTAACACTCACGACTTTTTTTAAAAGCACCGATTGAACACTTATATCAACTTTATCTCCAATCGAATGCTTTTTTATTTCTTCGATAAGCTCGCCGGGATTTTTAACAACTTTGCCATTTATTCCTATTATCGTATCTCCGCGGCTGACTTTGCCACTCAGCTCACTTTCATCTGCAATTCTTTCAATAACAAGATTATCATTAACGGTAACACCTATTGCCGGGCGCAGGACCTTGCCATGATTTATTAAATCATCGGCAATTTTTACAGCATCATTGACAGGTATAGCAAACCCTATTCCCTCGGTATTTTCAGTTTTTAAAGTATTTACTCCCACGAGTCTACCCGAGCTATCAACCAATGGTCCACCCGAGTTTCCCGGATTAATCGGAGTGCTTGTTTGAATAAAATTTGTGCTCCAAACGTCGTCATATACTTTTCTGTCCAAAGATGAAATCATTCCACCTGTAATAGTCCCCTGCAGACCACTCGGGCTGCCTATCGCGTAAACTTGTTCACCGATTTCAAGCTTGGAAGAATCTCCAAATGGAATAGCTTCTAGATTATTTTTATCAATTTTAATTATAGCAATATCGGTACTTCTATCTCTGCCGATAAGTTTTGCTTTAATTTTATCATCAGGTTTGTCGGAAAAAGTTACGGATATATCGGAATTTTGGTCGCAGCCTTCAACAACATGAGCGTTAGTGAGTATATATCCATTGGATTTTACAATTATCCCCGAGCCCAGCACTTGTTGCTTCATAGGACCTGAAAAAATACTGAACCCCTCGCGGGTTACAAATACTCCAACCACCGATTTTGAACATTTTTTATAAATTTCCGAGGCCGGAAGTCCTTGAGGAGCATCTAAATTTTCCGGAATTTTTAAACTTTCTTGCGGTTTTATATCATTGTTTTCAATTTTTTGGCTCAAAACATCAGAAAAATCCATTTTATTCGATTTTAAAGACCACACACACATCACTATTAAAACCGAAACAAAACCAATAATTAAGTAAATTATAATATATATTTTTCTTTTATTCTTTTTTTTTAAAACTCTTATCTCATTTTCATTATTGCTAAAATAGCTATCGTAATAGACATTTTGGTATTCCTGATTATTTTTATCATCATTATCAGAATTCCAGTTTTCCATATAAATTCCTCCTTATGCTGATTCTACCAACAAACGGAATTCATCGCCGCTGAGCTTTTCTTTTTCAATAAGTGAATTTGCAACTTTATGAAGAATATTTATATTTTCTTCCAAAATATTTTTAGCCTTTTCATATCCTCTTTTTATAAAATTGCTGACTTCTTTATCTATTTTACTCACCAATTCCTCAGAATATATCTTATCAGAGTTTATGAACGAGTTTTCGGGTCTATCACAAACCACAGGACCAATTTCGTCACTCATGCCATATTCCGTGACCATCGATTTTGCCATACGAGTTGCCCTTTCAAGGTCATTTGAGGCTCCGGTTGAAATATCGTCAAATATCAAGCTCTCGGCAACCCTGCCGGCCAGCAAAGTAGAAATTTCTTCCTCCATTTTTGTTTTGGAAACATACATATAATCTTTTTCAGGTAGTGAAATAGTATAACCCCCTGCAGAACCCCTGGGAACAATCGAAATTTGATGAACAGGGTCCTGCGTTTTGCAAAAATGAGTTACAATGGCATGGCCGCTTTCGTGATAAGCAGTAATTTTTTTCTCTTTTTCGTTCATAACATGCGAGCGCTTTTCGGGCCCGGCTATAACTTTGATTGTTGCTTCTTCAACATTTTTGTTAGTTATAACATTTTGATTTTTTCTTGCGGCCAAAAGTGCCGATTCGTTTAATAAATTTTCAAGGTCTGCACCGGTAAAACCAGCTGTAGCTCTTGCAACGTCTTTTAATTTTACGTCTTCATCAAACGGCTTACCTTTGGCGTGAATTCTTAATATATCTTCGCGCCCTTTAATATCCGGGTAGCCTATGAATATGCTTCTGTCGAATCTTCCTGCACGTGTAAGAGCTTTGTCAAGAATATCCGCTCTGTTTGTTGCGGCAATAACTATAACGCCTTCATTTGTTTCAAAACCGTCCATTTCAACTAGTAGTTGATTAAGTGTCTGTTCACGCTCATCGTGCCCTCCCAAACCTGAACCTCTTTGCCTGCCCACGGCGTCAATTTCATCGATAAAAACAACGCACGGAGCAGTCTTTTTTGCTTGGCCAAATAAATCACGAACACGCGAAGCTCCAACTCCCACAAACATCTCTACAAAATCAGAACCCGAAATTGAATAAAATGGTACGTCAGCTTCGCCGGCAATAGCTTTTGCCAAAAGTGTTTTACCGGTTCCGGGAGGACCTACAAATAATATTCCCCTTGGAATTTTCGCTCCTAATTTACTGTATTTTTCAGGCGTTTTTAAAAAATCAACAACTTCCATAACTTCTTCTTTGGCTTCATCGAGCCCTGCAACCATGTCAAATTTGGTCTTAGAAGCATCGCCCATATTTTTTTTAGTTTTATTTTTACCAAAAAATGATTTTCCCCCATCACCGCCAATTATCGTAACTTTTCGCATAATAAACCAAAGCATAAGCCCAAACAGCACCATCGGCAAAACAGCATAAGTAATAGCGTTCATTATCCAAGAAGTATCGGCCGCTCTTATAAGGTTATAAACCATCGGAGCATCGGGATGCGCCTTATCGTAGCTGTCAATATACTCTTTAATGTCTTTATACATTAAGCCTGCACTCGGCGCCGTAAAACGAATATCTTCATTATTTTTAAGCTTTATATTCATATCACCAGAGCCAAGATTCATAGTGAATTCTTTGACCTCATGATTTTTAAACCGGTTAACTATCTCAGAATAATTTCTGGTCTTCTGAGACATCATACTGCTTATAATGCTTGCTATCAGTATTATAACCACAGGAATAATTAAAAATATTATTATATTTTTTGGAATTTTTCTTTTCGGATTAGACATTCTCTACAACCTTCTTTTTGATATAAAAATTAATTAATGCATACTTTGCCAATAAATTTTGAATCTTTGGTTACTTTATAATTTTCAGAAACTCCAACAGACTCTACCCATACAATTTCTCCACACGATTTATCAACCAAAATTCCCAATTCTTTGCGTTTTAAAACCGGAATTTTCAGCTCATTGAACAGCTTCCTCAAAATTTTTCTGCATCCTCTGTTTTGTGGGCGAAAAACATCCCCTTCTTTTATTGTTCTGAATCCAAAATTTGAGACATCCGTTTTTAAATCAAACAAAAAATCCTTTGATTCTTCTATGTTAATATTTAAATCATGCACAGAAAAAATACAAATAGAAAACTTTTTTGAATTAAAATTTTTAAAATTTTTAGCTTTACTCGAATCCTCGCAAATTAAAAGTCCATTCTTAATAAGCACTTTTTTATTTCCGGGCAAATTAAACGCATTTATCCGGCCGCTTAGTAATTCTGCGGCAAGTTTAATATGCCTTGATTCAATATTAGTACTAAAATGATTCAAAATCAACTTATAAACACGATTTTTGAGCGCATTTGGCAATATTTTTATTTTTTCGCACTCAAAATTAGTGTTTTTAAAAGCATTTTTTGATAAATAATCAAGATATTCGTTTTCTTTTTGAACTTGAAAAATAAAGCGCCCAACATTTTGCTCAAAATTTGAGTTTATTTTGAAAAATTCCGGAATAATATTATGCCTTATTTTATTTCTTGAATATAAATCGGAAAAATTTGAACTATCGCTGACATAACTCAAATTGTTATCCTTAATATAATTTTCAATTTCTGCCCTGGTAACATAAATGAGAGGTCTTATTATATTGTTTCTCACAGGTGGAATCCCTGCAAGACCAGATAGGCCGCAGCCTCTTGTTAAGTTCAAAAAAACCGTTTCAACATTATCAGATAAAGTATGCGCCGTTGCAATTTTTGAATTGTTTTTTTTCGAAATTTTTCTAAAAAAATCATATCTTATTTCTCTTGCAGTCTCTTCAATTCCTTTTTTTTTAGCCCTTGAAATTTTTAAAACATCAAACGAGCCCACAATGCATTCGATTCTAAAATCATTGCACAGTTTTCTTACAAAACTTTCATCCCGAACGCTTTCTTCACCTCTTAAATTATGATTTATATGAACAGCCATAATCTTTATTTTAAAATTATTTATAAAAAAATGCAATAGTGAAACCGAATCCATCCCGCCTGAAACGCCAATAATAACCGAATTTGCACTTTCTAGCATATTAAAATCTTTTATTGCCTTGAAAATTTTATTTTTCACCCGATTTTGTCCTTTCTAACGTTTTTTATTGAATTTAACTTTTTAATATATTATAATAAAAAACTGTGGCTTGGAAACGCGGGTTCATCTTTGACTTCTCTCGAGTTTCGAGGAAAAGCGAGGTGATTAAATGCTCGGTTGGTTTATATTTTTCTTCAAAGTGTTTAAATTCGTTTACTTTGAATTGAAAAAAAATAGAAGAAACAATCGACG
>JAFSLT010000028.1 GCA_017448285.1 Clostridia bacterium | reverse complement strand
TCTTCCTTTTGTTTTTTTCCCCCATCAATTCCTCGTTCTTCGCTTGCCAGCGTTGTTTTTACACTTTGTGAGTCAATTATTGCGTAGCTCGGGCTCTCCTTGCGTCCGGCATTTATTCGCGTCTTTTTTACTACATACTTTAATATCTTGTTCCACATCCCGTTTATTCTTGCTCTTCGGTAAAAGCTGTGTACAGTCGAATATGGCGGAAAATCATGTGGTAATTGTCTCCACTTACAACCTGTATCTACCAAATACAATACTGCATTGGTCAGTTCCCTTTTGCTCCATTTGCATCTTCTCATTCCCGTATACAGTGACTCTATCTCTTTCCACTATCTATCTGTTAGATCGCTCGGGTACGACTTCCTATTTTCTTTTTTCATAGTTCCTATTTTACTCTTTTATCTCATTTTGTGAATACGGGTTCTAAATTCTTCAAGGAAACGTATTGCCCTTTTCAAATGAGAGCTATAGTTCCTTTTGTTCCATTTGCATCTTCTCATTCCCGTATACAGTGGTTCTATCTCTTTCCACTGTCTATCTGTTAGGTCGCTCGGGTACGACTTTCTATTTTCTTTTTTCATAATTCCTATTTTATCTCTTTTATCTCATTTTGTGCATACGGGTTCTTAATCTCCAGAAAGTTTAAGTGCTGATAAAAAAGCTTCTTGGGGAATCTCGACGCTTCCGAATTTTCTCATACGTTTTTTGCCCTCTTTTTGTTTTTCAAGCAGTTTATTTTTTCTTGTTATATCACCGCCGTAACATTTTGCGGTAACGTCTTTTCGATAAGGCTTTATAGTTTCTCGAGCAATAGGCTTATTGCCAATACATGCCTGGATTGCCACTGCAAAAGACTGCCTTGGAATTTTTTCCTTTAATTTTTCGGCTATTTTTCTGCCGCGCGAATATGCTTTGCTACGATGAATTATCAAAGAAAAAGCGTCAACAGGCTCGCCGGCAACTGCTATGTTTAATTTTACCAAATCAGATTCTTGAAATCCCTCGAGTTCATAATCAAACGAGGCATAGCCTTTGGTTTTTGATTTTAAAGTGTCAAAAAAATCGTAAACAATTTCGTTAAGCGGCAATTTATAATTAATATCTGCACGTTCAGAATTTATATAGTTAATATTAATAAACTCGCCGCGGCGCTCCTGGCAAAGCTCCATGATGCTGCCAATAAAACTCGCAGGCGTATAAATATGAGCATTCGTAATGGGTTCATAAGTTTTTTTAATATCATTTTCGCTTGGATAATCAGCAGGATTATCTATTTTTAAAATTTCACCGCTTGTTTTTTCTATTTTATAAATTACACCAGGAGAAGTTATAATTAAATCAAGATTATATTCGCGTTCAAGCCTTTCGCTGATAATTTCCATGTGTAAAAGCCCTAAAAAACCACACCTAAAGCCAAAGCCCAGAGCGCTTGAAGATTCAGGTTCAAAAGTAAGTGCCGCGTCGTTTAATTGCAATTTTTCAAGAGCTTCTTTTAAAAAATTATATTTTGCACCGTCAACAGGATAAAACCCGCAAAAAACCATTGGATTTATTGATTTATATCCAGGCAAAGCTTTTTTGGCAGGATTATTTGCTTGCGTTACTGTATCGCCGACTTTTGTTTCAGAAATAGTCTTTATTGCCGCCGAAATATATCCGACTTCGCCTGCTACAAGTTTTTCGCTTTGCCTGAATCCGGTAGCTGTTAAATATCCGCATTCCGTAACGGTGAATTCTGCTCCGGTTGCCATAAATTTTATTTTATCGCCCAGATTTAAAACTCCGTTGACGATTTTTATATAAACAATAACGCCTTTATAAGCATCATAAACAGAATCAAAAACAAGTGCTTGAAGTTCGGAATTAGAATTTCCGTTTGGTGCCGGAATATTTTTTACAACAGATTCTAAAACTTCTTGAACATTTAAGCCGGTTTTAGCCGAAATTCTGGGGGCGTTTTGCGCCGGAATGCCAATTATATCTTCAATTTCATTTGCAGTTTTCTCAGGATCAGCACTTGGCAAGTCGATTTTATTAATAACCGGAATAATTTCTAGGCCGGAATCTATTGCAAGATAAGTATTGGCAAGCGTTTGAGCTTCGACGCCTTGAGTTGCATCAACGACTAAAATCGCACCCTCGCACGCCACTAAAGACCTTGAAACTTCGTAGTTAAAATCAACATGGCCGGGAGTATCTATCAAATTCAGAGTATATTCCTGACCGTCTTTTGCATTATAAAACAGCGTAACAGCGCGAGATTTTATAGTTATCCCACGTTCTTTTTCAAGTTCCATATTGTCAAGAATCTGGTCGGACATTTCTCTTTTATCAACAGAATTAGTAATTTCAAGTATTCTATCAGCAAGTGTTGACTTGCCATGGTCGATATGTGCAATTATGCAAAAATTCCGTATATTTTTCATTTTTTGCCTCTAAAAATTTTATTTTTTACTAAATTTGCAAAAAAGATCTGATTTTTTCGTGTTTTTTTTCTTCAAAAACCTCTTGATAGCTTCCGTCTTCGGTTATTTCGCCGTTTTCCATAAAAACAAATCGAGTGGCAATATTTTTGGCAAAATTCATATCATGAGTAACAGCTATTATAGTTATATCTTTTGCTAAATTTTTAAAAACAGACGAAATCTCATCAACAGTTTTTGGGTCAAGCGCCGAAGTTGGCTCATCAACCAAGAGTACTTCAGGTTGCATTGCCAAAGCCCTTGCGATTGCTGCTCTTTGTTTTTCGCCGCCCGAAAGTCTTGATGGAAAAACGTTAAGCTTATTATCAAGTTTGACTTTTTTTAATAAATCAAAAGCCCTCAAATTAGCTTGCTTTTTCGTGCATAATTTTAACTTTACCGGAGCAAAAGTTATATTTCTTTTGACAGTCATGTGCGAAAATAAATTAAAATGCTGAAAAATCATGCCAATTTTTTGCCGTAAAATATCAGGTTTAAAATCTAAAATAGACTTATCTTTAAATAAAATATCACCGGATGAAAAATTTTCGAGCATATTAATGCACCTCAAAAAAGTACTTTTTCCGGCTCCAGATGGCCCTATTATTACTACTTTTTCATTTTTTTTAACTTCTAAATTAATTCCGTTTAAAAGCCTTTTTATTCCTTTTTCACTTTCTACTTTTTTAAATAATTCTTTAACTTTTATCACTTTGACGCAGCCTCCTCTCAAAAAATGCCATGAGCATTCCAACCAAATGCACTACTATAAAATAAATAATAGCCGTAGTCATAAGCGGCACAAATGGCGAAAGCGTTTGGCTTCTTATAATTTCGCCGGCTCTTGTGAGCTCTGTGACGCCTATAAATCCTGCAACCGAAGTTTCTTTTATTAATTGCATAAATTCGTTGCAAAGTGTTGCCAAAGAGTTTTTTAGCGCCTGCGGTGCGATTATATGCCACATTATCTGAGATTCATTAAGCCCTAAAGCTTTTCCGGCTTCTATTTGACCGATATCGACCGAAAGTATTCCGGACCGGATTATTTCCGAAACATAAGCGCCCGAATTTATTCCGAATGCAATAACGGCGCACAAAACTCTGTCTGCATTAAGCGGCGAAAGCACTAAATAATATATTATAAACAGCTGGCAAACTACGGGAGTCCCACGAATTATGCTGACGTAAGATTTTGCAAGTGCTTTTAAAAATCTTATAAATAAATTTTTGCTTTTTGAAAGAATTGAAATTGCGGTTAAGTACCCAAGAAAAACGCCGATAATTAGCGAAAAAATCGTAATTTTAAACGTAACTAACAAGCCGTTTATTATGAGCCAAAATCTGCCTTTGTTTAATAAATTATTTTTAATTTGTTCCAATAACCCCGGCGCTGAATTATTATTATTTTCTTCCGTTTCTTGTTCTTCTTTTGAAAAATACTCTGTAAGTTTATTGTTTACAAAATCTTCTTGTGTAAGTTTACTCACAACTTCGTTAACAATCTTTTTTAATTCCGCGTTATTTTTTCTGATAGCGATTCTATATTCTTCGGTAAACAAAAATTCGCTAATCATATCCACTTTGTCGCCGCGTTTTTGCTTAAAATTTTTGGCCAAATATTCATCCAAAACTACTGCATCAACATGATTATTTATCAAATCTTCAACAGCATCGATAATATTTGTATACTTTGACGTTTTATATTTGCCGTCGCAGTAACTATCGCCCGTGGTGCCTGTTTGAACGCCAATTGTTTTATCCTTTAAATCTTTTGGAGATAAAATGCTTGAATTTTTTTTAACAAGCACTGCTTGGTTTGCTTTAAAATAAGGCTCTGAAAAATCTACAGATTTGCTTCTTTCTGGGGTTGCACTCATTGCAGCGATTGCCAAATCACACTTTTTTTCTGCAAGTTCTATAACCAGAGCATCAAATGACATATCTTTTATTTTTAATTTTTTGTTCATGTGATTTGCAATTTCATGGGCGACATCCATGTCTGCACCAACTATTTCTTCGCCTTGGCGATATTCCCAAGGCCAAAATGGTGTATTCGTGGCAATTGTTAAATAGCCGTCTTCTACATATTCGATTGCTCTTCCTTTACAAGCAAAAACTGATAAACACAAAAATGTAAGAATTAGTAAACATATTTTTTTTAAACTCATAAATTGTTATAATCAGCTCCTTATTTTTATTTTTCCAGCTTTATAGATAAAGCACCGCATAATTGTATCAAAAAATGTATTAAATATCAACAGATTGAAATTAGAGGCATTGCTAAAAAAGGTCATGCGCTAAAGTAGTTTAAAAATACAAAAAATCGACTTTGGGTGGTAAAAAACACAATAATATTAACTGATTGATTTTCTGGCATCCTCTTATAAATTATCTTATAACCTGTTTTGCAATGCAAAAAAATAACAGAATTTTTATTATCACAAAATAAAATATTTTTTCATATTATATTTATAAAAATGGATTTAAGCAGTATTAAATTTATTTTAAGCAAAAAAAGGCTTGACAGCTTAAAATTTAATGTATATACTACTTTGAGAATACTCAGGAGGTTGAAATTATGGCAATTGGCTACGAAAAAAAATCAAAATTTTGTGACGATAATGATGTTGTTTTATACAGTACAGGATGCCCAAAATGCAAGGTTTTAGAGGCCAAGCTTAAAAATCATAAGATTTTTTATCGTTTAATTACCGATAAAAATGAAATGATAAAGAATGGTTTTAAAAATGTGCCAGTTTTGAAAGTTAATGATAAATTTTTTGATTTTTATAATGCTAGTAATTTAGTAAACAGTTGGGCAAATAATTGCGAGGACAAAAATGATGCATATAAATCTTAATTTAAATGCTAATTTTACCAAAAAAATCAAAGAATTATCCGAAAAATATGGTGAAAAATTTGAAATAATCAATGGATTTTCAAATTCACATTTGAATTTTACCGATTACATTGAAAATTTTCTAAAAAACCAAAGTGTTGTAGATATTGCTCTGGATTCGAGTTCAAATAGTACTACTCACGATGTGAGAACTATGCTTGCGGATATGGTTAAACCGCATACTAAATTGCTTTCTTTTAATAAAATTTTTACAGTTTTATCTAAAAAATATGGATTAGAAACAGCTAACAGATGGCTTGAGGGCGAATGGAGTGGAGCTTCGTATCTTCATGATTCTGCTTCGTGCGCTTTTATACCTTATTGCTACGCTTACGATTTAGAGCCTATTGTAAATAAAGGTTTGTTTTTTATAAATATGTTCAAAACAGAGCCGCCAAAGCATTTGACGACTTATAACGACCACGTTTTGGAGTTCATAAGCTGGGCAGCGAACAGAACGAGCGGCGCTGTAGGTTTGCCAAGTTATTTGGTTTATTCTTACTATTTTTGGTATAATGATGAAAGAAATAACTTTTATTTAAAAGACCCTGAATATTATCGCAGACAATGCTTCCAGAAATTTATTTATGACTTAAATCAGCCGTATTTGAGGGTTACAGAGTCTGCGTTCTCGAACATAAGCATAATGGATAGAAACTATTTAATTGAGTTATTTGGCGGCAGAAGCTTCCCTGATGGTGAATATGTTATAGACCATATAGAGGGCATAATAGAACACCAGAAAGTCTTTATGAAAGTCGTATCCGAGATACGCAGCAAAACTATGATGACATTCCCGGTTTTAACTTTCTCGCTTCTCTATCAAGACGGTAAGTTTGTCGATATGGAGTTTGCAAGATGGTGCAACAAGCATAATATGCAATGGTTTGACAGTAATTTTTACGTCGGGAGCGATGTTACAAGCCTTTCTAACTGTTGCAGGCTTATTTCTAATACTTCAAAGTTAAATGCGTTTATAAACTCAATAGGCGGTACTTCTTTATCGATAGGCAGTATAAAGGTCAATACGATTAATTTAAGGCGTATTGCGCTCGAAAGCGAAGGCGATATGTCAAAATATTTTGAGATTTTAAAAGAACGTGTTGATATTTGTGTTAAAGTTCTGGATGTAGTGCGAGATGTAATAACTGAAAATATTAAAAATGGATTGCTCCCAAATTACACTTATAAGCTTATTGAACTTGAAAAACAGTATAATACAATTGGGATAACCGCTATGTATGAAGCTGTTAACGAGTTCGGTCTTATTGATACAGATGAATTTGGAAACAAATCCTACTCTGAAAAAGGTCTTGAATTTGCTAAAAAAATACTTGATTCTATTAACAAACAAAAAGATTCTTATGAATTTAATTACAGCATAAATATCGAGGCTATCCCTGCGGAGAGAGCTAACGTTGTCCTTTGCCAAAAAGATAATGAACTTTTTGACAGTAAATACCAATATTTCATATATTCTAACCAATGGATACCACTAATGGAAAAATGTACTCTCCAAGAAAAAGTTAGATTAGGCTCGATACTTGATAAAGAATGCGGTGGCGGGCAGATTTCTCATATAAACTTAGCAGGTGACTTTGCTAGCGAAGAGCAAGCCTGGAAACTTTTGAATTATATAGCGAAATCCGGTGTCATTTATTTTGCTTATAACAGAAAAATTTCGGTTTGCAAATCTGAGCACGCTTTTTTATCCGAAACTTGCCCAAAATGCGGTGAAAAAGCAGTTGACACTTATTCTAGAATTGTGGGATTTTTTGTTTCGCTTTCATCATACAGTAAGGAAAGAAAGGCTGAATTTAATAAACGAAAGTGGTTTAACTTAAATGAATGATTTTATTACAGTTAAGTCAATAGTTGATGAAAATTTTCAAGATTATAAAAAAGCTTCGATGTTCATTGCTTTTCCAAAATGCGATTTTAAGTGTTTCCAAGAACTCGGCCTTGAAATTTCGGGCTGTCAGAACTACGAAATTTTAAAAATGCCTGATATTAAAATTAAAATTGATAAAGTTTTCGAGCGTTATGTAAAAAATCCGATTACGGAAGCTGTAATTCTTGGCGGTCTTGAACCATTTTTTAATTTTGACGAAGTTTATAATTTAATTTCTTATTTTAGACAAAAAAATTGTAACGATGATTTTGTTATTTATACCGGTTATTATCCGAATGAAGTTGAAAATTATATTGAAAAGCTTAAAAAATTTAAAAATATAATAATAAAATTCGGCAGATTCATTCCAAAATCTGCCTCTGTTTTTGATAAAATTCTTGGCGTAAAACTTGCTTCAAAGAATCAATTTGCTGAAAAAATTAGTTAAAAAGTTTAAAATCACAAAGCAAGTTTCCTATACCTGACGCGTGCGTGTTTAAAATTTCTGTTTCTGCTCCTTCATTAGTTTTAAATGAAAAATAAAAACAACGAGGACAACGGCTTACTTCACAAGGAACTATTCCTAATTTTTCCCTGAACAATTTGGCAATACTTAAAATAATGTCACGCTCATAATCAGTTAAATTTAACTTTTTATCAAAAGCATCATAACAATCAAAATTACCATCGTTGAAATAAATTTTGGCACTTGATTTAATTAAATCGGTTACAAATTCTTTACGATCTTCTTTTTTAAGATTTTTGACATGTTTATCTCTTAAATTTATCAAAAAGTCTCTTAATAATTTGCTTTCATCAAAATCACCAAAAATTTTTTTCCAATTCTCCTTTAACTCATCAGCGCTTTTAAATTTTCCTAAGCCGCAATAAACTGCCCCTTTCGCCTCATCCGGGCTGTCTTTATCACCAGGCTTAAACGCCTTATATAGACCCCACGCTATAAGACCTACGGCTCCAACACCTAAAGCGCTCCAAAGTGGCCAAAGCTTTTTGAGCATATTTTCTTGCTTAGCAGATTTTTCCGATAAACATCCGGTTTTGCTTGAAAAAGAATTAGAAACAGATTTACTTCCATTCATCGCCAGCGTTGCTTGATTGCCAACCAAGGCTGCCATTAACGCCAGCGCAACTGCACTTTTTAACTTCCTACTATTCATTCATCGCCTCCATCGTTTTCTGCTTCTTCATCAATTTCATCATTATTGCTTACATTTTCGCCAGCTTCCCCATTATTGGAATCTTTTGGCAAAACATTATCTTTTACTTCTGATTTTTCCGATTTGTTTTCACCTTCTTTTCTGTCGCAATTAATAGCTTCAAGACTTTCTTCTAAAATTTCTTCATCTTTTCCGGCAAGCTGAATGATTATATTATCGCCATAATTGGAAATCTCAAAACTTGTTATTTGATGATAAGAACAAATATTTACATTTTTATTTTGTCCATCTTCATTTTTATTTTCTTCATTTTCACCTAAATCACTAATTGCGTACAAATCCTTAACATTTTTTAAATTTCCATTTTCATCGAGCTCATAGGAAAAAGCCATCTTTTTTTCATAAGTACGGACCATTCCCTTACGTTCAGGTTTTAAAGCCTCATCGTTATTTTTTTCAACCGAAGCATTCCCGCTGGTTGCAGGCACAACTTCCTGAACATTTGATGAATTACTATCCGACTTAGATTCCGCCAAAGCGGGACTCACGGATAAAAGATTTAACATTGCAAATAAAACAAAAAATTTAGAAACAAAGTTCATAAATAACCTCCAAAAAATTAATTCGTCGAAACCGACACTCCCATGGTATAACAAACGAAAATATTTGTCAATAGTTTTGTTGGCTATTTTCAAAAATTAATACAAAATAAATTTCTATAGACTTATTTCGAAACGATTAATCGTTACTGAAAAAATTGAATAGATATTCTTTTATTGTCACCGGAGAGGGTATTTATGATTTAGAACCCGTATTCACAGAGGTTTGATGTTTTCTGAAATATCTACACCAAGACTTAATTTTCTTTCACATCAGACACAAATGTTTCTCTATATCCAGCATTAATTCGCGCCTTTTTTACACCCGTTCGTTTATTCTTGCACTTCGGTAAAAACTGTGTACATTTGTCGAATATGGTGGAAAATCATGCGGCAATTGTAACCGCTTTTGCGAATACAGGTTCAAAGATTACCCTTGTTTTTCTCAAGCTCTTTCCTTCGTTTATGTATTTTAATACCATTCCTCTGAAATTTATACTGCATACTACATTTATTGTATCACATTTTATTATATCATATATCTTTTGGAATAGCTATAGTTGACAAGCAGTGTAATTATTTATAAGATAAATGTGGTTCTTAAAAGTTTAGGGGGGGGATTAAACTATGAAATCAGATTTAAGAAAAAAAACCGCTTGTATACTATCCGTTTTTAGTTTGGGAATGAATTCCAAAGCGGAGAAAATAGAAAAGCCTTTGCTGAACCAATCTGATAAAAATTTTCAGACAGAAGAAGCAAAAAAACTAATAGAGGGGAAAAATATCGCACCGATAGTAAAGGATTTGGCAGAACCAGAACCAATGGTTGAATATGGAGGGCCTGATTTTTTTGATAAAGTTTTTAAAACAGGAAAAGAAAAGAAACTAGAAGAAGAAATAAGCAAAAATATAGAGAAAAAAAATAATTATAAAAAAGATATTTCCAAACTCAAAATTGACACTTATATTCCACATGTTCCTCAAAAAGAAAAAAAACAAAGTATGAAATCTACGATTATCAATTTATTGGTAGGGTTAGCAGTTATCGGAGGTGCATGGTGGGGATTAGAATCACTTGTAAGCATGTTGTGGCAAAGAATTGCACGTGGTGTGCATATTAAAAATTCCGCAGAGCATAAAGAAATGCTTAAGTATTTAAGTGAACTCGATAAGTTTACCCCGTCTCATGTTATGGTTGTTGGAATAACTACCAGAAAATCGCAAGATAATAAAGCAAAAATGTATTTTGTGAACAATTACGATAAAGATGCTGAGTTAAAAGTTGATAATGAAGATGTAGTTGAAAATATAATAATTTTTGGTAAAGGTGATAAAAATATTACCATCGAAAGTTTAGGTTCAAACATAAAAAAATTATGTGTTGTTTCAAGCGGATGTGTAAAAATTTGTAAAGCAGCTCAAGTTGAATTTTTTTATGCAAAATGTTCCAATTTGGTTATCAACAAGCAAGATATTGAAAGCACTGATGTAGATTCAAAACTTAAAGAAGCAATTTTAAATATTAGAAATCTTAGTATCGAAAAAGACAAAAAAAATTTTTCTGTTATTGCTTATGAAGAATTGGTAGAACTAATAAAAAATAACGGCCTTTTGGGTGGTAAAAAACCTGATAATATTGAATATAAGACAATGAAGGGATTAATATCAAGCAATGGTTTTGGAGAAAAAAATTGGTTCACCGTTTATGGCAAAAGAACTCCGAACGAGAGTAAATGATTTAGGCTTTTCCGTCACTATAGCTACTCTCGGGTAGAGGACTATTTGATGATATTCGTGGGAAAGCAAAAATTTTTAAGATTGAACAAGCTAGTGATATAGATTTTCATGTTTTTATGAAAGAAAACGACGAATATTGTTGGTATAGTTTGCTTATTAACGGCAAGTTTTTTAATATACAACGTATTGATCCCGATGAAGGTATTGAAGATATTACAGTTAGTTATGTTTTTGAAGAAGGGAATATTTAATTTTTAAAGAGAAGCGCGCAAATATTTTAAAATTTTTTTCTCACGTCTCGAAATCTGAACTTGAGTCATGCCCAAAATTTTTGCAGAGTCCGATTGAGTTTTTGATTCGAAAAAGCGCATTTTTATTATTTTTTGATCTTCCGGGCTTAGTTTATCTATAGCGTTGCGGATATCTATTTTTGTATTAACTAATTTTTCATGGGATTCCTCGGAAATTTCGGACTTTTCGGAATAACTATCATCGTCAATCGAAGAAACCGTTTGGTGACTTTCAAGGGCTTCTAGTATATCCTCTGTGGAAATACCTAATCTTTTTGATAATTCGCAGAGTGTTGGCTCGCGGTTATTTTCATTATAAAACTTTTCTTTTTCAATATTTATCATGTTATATATTCTTTGATGATTTCGGCTTAATTTTAATTTATTATTATTATGGAAAAAATCTTTAATTTCACCTAAAATAAACGGCACGGCATAACTTGAAAATTTTGTGCCAAAATTCGGGTCAAATTTTTTTGCCGCACGCATGAGTCCTAAACAGCCGGACTGAAAAATATCTTCGTAATCCGAACTTTTAAACAAAAATTTTGATATGCACGATTTTACTAGCCCGATATTTTGTTCAATAATACTATTTAACACTTGTAATATTTCTTCTTATTATAGATTTTTCCATTAAAATGGTAGTGCCTTTATTTACTTTTGAAGAAACCCTGAGTTTATCCATAAAGCTCTTCATAACTGCAAATCCGAGCCCTGCACGTTCACTGCCGCCGGTTGTAAAAAGTGGCTCCATTGCTTGCGCTATATCTTTTATTCCAACGCCTTTATCGCGAATTCTTATTGCAATTTTTCCGTTTTCAAAAATTTTACAGTTTATGTATATAGTACCTATTTCGGATTTATACGCATGAGTTATGCAGTTTGTAACGGCTTCGGAGATAGCTGTTTTAATATCGGTTATTTCGTCTATGGTGGGGTCGAGCTGAGCAATGAATGCCGAAATCGCAGCTCGTGCAAAAGATTCATTTGCCGATTTGCTTAAAAAGTTCAAATTCATTTCGTTTATGCATGAATTTTCTTGTTTCATTTATTCTCCTGTTTTTTATTATAAAATTCCTAAGTTTTTTATTCCTGACAGTTTAACTAATCTTTCAAATTTTTTGGGTATATTTACAACTTTTAATTTTATTCCCAAATTATAAGCTGTTTTAAATCTGCCCATTATAAAACCTATTCCCGAAGTATCCATAAAACTTACTTCGTTAAAATCAAGAATAATTTTTTCAGGTTTTTTTTTATTTAAAAATTCGTCGATTTGCTTTCTAAAATCTGCTGCCGAATGATGGTCTATTTCGCCCGAAATTTTGGCAGTTAATTTATTTTCAAAAAATTCAAGTTTTATCAATATCAGCGCCTCCTGTATAAAATTACTGTGAGTTAAATATAGTAACAGTAAAAATATGAAAAATCAGTCGAATTTTGTAAAAATTTTCAGGAAACTTATTTTTTTATCCTTTAGAGGCATTGCTAAAAAAGATAGATATTCCTTCTGGAATCGCTGGAGATATCTTTTTTTAAAATGCCATTTAATTAACACATAAAGAGAGCAAATAAAACCGAAGCGATAAATGAAATAAGTGCGAAAAATATTATATTTTTGGTTTCTTTGAATTTTATTGCGCCGCAATATGTTGAAACTATGTAAAAAATAGCTTCGCTGGAACCTGATATTATTGAAGATAATTTTCCAACATAACTATCCGGTCCGTATGATTCAAAAATAGAATTTAAAATCGCATTTGAGCCCGAGCCCGAAATTGGTTTCATAATTAGCAGCGGTATGCACTCTTTTGGAAATTTTAAAAGCGAAAATATCGGATTTAATAATTTTATTATTATTTCTAGAGCACCGGAAAATTTAAACATTGTTACTGCAGTAATTAATGCTATTATTGCAGGTAAAATTGATATCATGCATTCAAGACCTTCTTTTGCGCCTTTTATGAATGAATCAAATATATTTATTTTTGATTTTATCGCAAATATTAAGATTATTACTATTAGACTTGGAGCTGAAAAAGTGCCTATATTTTCAATTATCATGCTATTTTATCAATTTTCTCGTTTTTGAATATTTTAATTAATAGTATTCCTGTTAAAAGAAAAACAATTGATGTTGCCCACATTTTTGGCAGAATTTCATACGGCGTATTCGAACCAAAACTTTTTCTGAGTGCTACCAAAAATGTTGGCGCGATTTGAATACATGACATATTCATGATTAAAAATACCGCAGCGTTTGTTTTTAAAAGATTTTCTTTTTTCATTTCTTGCATGGCTTTTATCCCCGAAGGCGTTGCAGCGTTGCTAAGGCCCATGATGTTTGATACGAAATTTATGCATATCGGATTTAAAATATTCCATTTTTTGGCACAATTTGGAAATAAAACTCGTAAAATGGGAAATAATAATTTCGAGATAGCACCGGTAAACCCGCTATCTTGCGCAATTTTCATTATTCCCGACCAAAAAATTATTGCTCCCGAAGTCATTAATATTATATTTATTGCTTGGTCGGTGCCCTCAAGTATTGCATTGCCGAGTTCGTTCATTTTATTATTTATTACGGCGCAAAAAAAACTTGAAGCTATCATTATTGCCCATACTTTCCCTATCATTCAAAAAACTCCATTTTTCTACAATTTTTGATTTGGCGTTTCATATTTTGACATTTTATTGTTTATCTATACAATAATTTATAATGGGTAATTTTATTACCCAATTTTACTCAAAGGAGTGTGAATTTATGACCTTGGAAAAAAAAGGCGCAAGATGCATTGATAGATTAGGAAGAGTCGTTATTCCGAGCGGCGTTAGAAAAGATTTAGGCCTTGAAAGCGGCACTTATGTGGAATTTTTTGTTGACTATCAGCAGAATTGTGTTATAATAAAAAAATACAACGATGCTTGCGCATTGTGTGGCTCTAATAGTGGGCTCGTTGAAATGGATGGTAAGTATCTTTGCAAGGGCTGCGTTGATAAAATTTCTGGTTTAGGGTGATTTTTAGTGCCGGATTATAAAGAGAAATTTATTTCTATTTTTTGTGAAAAAATTTCTAGGAATGGGGCTGAGGAGCTTCTTAATTGGTTGCGTTCTACGGATTTTTTCTCGGCTCCGGCGAGCACTAAGTTCCACTGTGCAAAAGAGGGCGGTCTTGTTGAACATAGCGTGAAGGTTTACGAAGTTTTGCGTGAAAAACATTTCGAGCCTTCAGATGACGAAGAATCTTTTGCGATTTGTGCTCTTTTACATGACGTTTGCAAGATTAATTTTTATAAGGTTTCTTCGCGAAACGTCAAAAATGAGCTCACCGGAGTTTGGGAAAAAGTCCCGTATTACGCGACTGATGATAGTTTCCCTTATGGTCATGGCGAAAAATCGGTTTTTTTAATCGAACGCTTTATGCGTTTAAAACCTGCCGAAGCCGTGGCAATCAGATGGCATATGGGCGGTTTTGATGACGCAGTTAAGGGCGGAGGTTATAATTCTCCGATTGCCTTTGCATTTGATAAGTACCCTCTGTCGGTCAAGCTTTTTATTGCTGACCTTGAGTCTACGTACCTTCGCGAGAAAGGTACGTCGGCTGTTAAAAAGCATTTTTGATTAGAAAAAGTGAAAAAAATAAAAAAATTTGCAATTTTTTGAAAAAAACGCTTGACTTTTTTTGTGGGTTACAGTAAAATTGTAGGTGAAGTTAGGATTTTATATTCTAATTACATTTAAGTTTATATAAATTTATTTTTTGGAGGTAGATATTTATGAGTTACAAAAGGAATGCTAAATCTCGTATAGCTCGTTTAATGTTAGCGCTCACGCTCATGGGTGGCGTTGGGCAGAGGATAATTAATGATAAGATCTATGCATTGCAATTAACACAAGCTGGAGGGAGTAACGCCGAGGTGAACAACTTTGCGGGAGTTAATGGTTTATTCCAAGCGGCATTTGAGGTTACTGAAAATACAAAATTGAATTCTGACGATGCGAAGCTTTTACACATTCTTTTTAATAGAAGTTATGATAGGCTTCTTAAAAATGCTTACAATTTAGATCAAAACGGTTTTTATGAACAAAAGAAAGAATTTAACAAGATTTCTACGCAATCGTTGATTAGTGGCATTATGGATGGAATATTTTCTAATCTCGCCTATTCGGGCAGCAAGGGGTCTAAAACTTGGGGAGGTGTTTTGGTAGCTAACGCTCTTGTGGGATTACCTTCTGACAGTTTTATCACGTCGTTAAAATCAAAAGAAATGACTTTTCAAGATATTGTTGGCCAAAATGTGTTAAATGCTATTAGTATGTTGGGTGAAGTTTTAAAAAAACAATTGGTGAATCAGGCTAAGAGTGAGGCTGAAGAGTTAAGTAAAAAAATTGAATCATATATTTCGTTTTATGATAGTGTTTGTGATCCGAACTCTGAAGAGGCAAAAAGCTATTTGATTTTTGAAAATGGAAGCGGTGTTATAGAGGCGAAAATTACTGGTAATAAGCCTGAGGACGGAATTTTTTTTGCATCAACTGCTGAATTTGAAGAGGAAGAGGAAGTAGAAGTTAGTATTGACCAAGACGGAACGGGATATAATAATGTGTTGCAAAGTTATAATACCGTGTTAAATAATTTTGCAAGTGCGAAAAAACAAGGTTGCATTTTAGATTTTGATGGAGACAATTTTTATGTTCTTCAAAATCAAAATTTTGATGTTAGTTTGGCTCCATTTATTGCTGCATTGAAATGTCTGAAGGACAATGGGACAATTGAAGATGCGATAGATTTATATAAATCATTGAATGGTTCAGATTTAGGAAAAAAGAGTAAAATAAAAGAAGTTTATGATCGATTGAGAAGTATGGATAACACTTCTTTACAAAGTTTGAGTGACGAGAATGGTGAAAAGGTTTTAAATTTAGTTAATTCAATTTCTGAAGCTTTTTTTGAAAACGTTGATATAGTTGATGACGCTCGTTCACTAAATAATTTCAATGGTAATTTTAATACTGTGGATGGGATTAAACTTCTGGCTGCAAGTATAAAGCTTCCACTGAGCAATCAGATGTTAACTTTGCTACCTGAGGAATATGCTGCATTGACGGAAATGCTTGAAACCCTTTTGGCAAAGAAATTGGACGGAAAAGATCCCAAAAAAGTAATTCCAAGTAAAATTAAAGATCCAAATAGTAAAAAAGATAATCCAAATGGTAAAAAAGATAATCCAGGCGAGAAAAAAGGCCTTAGCACTGGTGCAAAAGTTGCGATGGGAATTACTATTCCTGTAGCTGTATTGGCCGCAACCGGAGTTGCACTTTGGAAGACAGGTTATGGCGCGAAGCTTATTAATAAAGTTAAAGATTTAATGAAAGGCAATAAAGGTACAAGACCTGATATTAAATTTAACGGTCAAGGAAACAAACCTGTTGTGAAAAATTAGATTGGATTCTAAAAAAATTTCGGCAATGCCTAAGTGGTGTTGTCGATTTTTGTTTCATTTTTGAAAAAAGCTTATTTGAATTTTCTCTTCAAGTTTGGTATAATAAACTCAAGAGGGGTGATTGCTATGAGTAATTTTGATATGGAAGATTATATGGAAAATTATATGAAAAAATCCGTGGGATTTAAATGCCCGTCTTGTGGGGCTTCGGGGATGATGGCTAAGCCTGAAAAAGGTGGAAAATTTTACTGCCCGAGTTGCGGATGTATTATTCGTGGCGATACTTTTAAAAAATAATCGGAAATGAGTTGTAATTATTTTGAAAGTTTGGATATTACCTGAAAAAAAAATTTTTTCAGAAGAAGAAGTGGTAAATTCAGGCATTTCGCCGCTGTTGATTGATATATTATCATCAAGAAATTTTGAAAATTTAAAGGATATAGCAGATTTTTTAAATTGCAATTATTCTTTTTCGGATCCTTCAAAATTTTGCGGAATGCCTGAGTTGGTTAAAAGATTAAAGCAAGCTGCCGAAAAGTTTGAAAAAATCTGCATTTTTGGCGATTACGATTGCGATGGAATAACCGCAACGGTCATGCTTTATTCTTATTTGTCTAAAAAAAAATTAGATGTAATTTATATGCTCCCGTCCAGATACGAAGAAGGGTATGGTTTGACGAAAAGTATCGTGGACGAAATACATAATTACGGTGTTAATTTAATTATCACGGTGGACAATGGAATTTCGGCTTATGATGAAGTTTTATATGCAAAAAATTTGGGTATTGATGTTATAATTACCGACCATCATAAGATTCCGGAAAAGTTGCCGCCGGCGTGCGCAATAGTTAATCCTCACTTAAATGATGAGGGTTTCAAAGATTTTGCAGGGGTCGGTGTTGTTTTTAAAGTTTTGCAGGAGCTTGAAAAAAATAAAGCTTTACCGGAAGATTTATTAAAAGAATATGGTGATTTGCTAGCTATTGGCACAATTGGCGACATGGTGCCTTTAGTTGATGAAAACCGGCTGATGGTAAGCAAATCCTTGAAGTTTTTGCTTTCTTCTAAAAGGCCCGGAATACGCGTTTTGCTTGAGGGCAATGCCTTTGGAACGCAAATTAACGGTAATGAAATATCTTTTGGGATAGTTCCAAAGATTAATGCGTGCGGACGTATGGGGTCGGCTGAAACGGCGGCTCAGTTGCTTTTGGCATCAAATTTAGACGAAGCGCGGTCGTTTTTGCAAATTGCATTAAAAATGAATGATGACAGAAAAGCTTTGTGCAAATCTATATTTGAAGAAGTTGAGCACGAAATATTTAAAAATCATTTGGATGACGAAAGAGTTATCTTTGCATGGAGCAGAAAATGGAACCACGGGGTTGTTGGAATTGCAGCATCAGTTATTTGTTCCAAATTTGGCAAGCCCTGTTTTTTGTTTGCGATAAAAAAAAATGAAGTCAGGGGTTCGGCAAGGAGTATTGAAGGGTTTGATATTCACAATTGTTTATCAAAGTGCAGTGATTTAGTTGATAAATTTGGAGGTCACACTTTAGCAGCCGGTGCAAATCTCAGGTTTGAAAATCTTGAAGCGTTTAAGAAAAAATTTTTAGAGCTTGTAAATAAATCGGATATGCCTTTTTGTAACTTAAAAATTGATTATATTATTGAGCCATGCGATATTTCGATTGAAACTGTTGATGAGATTGATCGTATCTCTCCTTTTGGCAGCGGAAATAATGAGCCTATTTTTGGTATAATGGGTGTGGAGCTTTTAAAAGTTTTCTCTATTGGTGGTGGCAAGCATATTAAAATTTGTTTTAAGTCGGGCAAAGAAATGTTTGACGGTACTATGTTTGGCATAACAACTTCCGAATTCATGTTTAGTCCTGGGGATGTTATAGATATTGCAATGCGGATAAAGCGCAATTATTTTTCGGGTTTTGAAAGTGCTGTTATTCATATTGTGGATGTAAAATTTTCTGAGATTAATACCCTGGAATGCGCTAAGGAACAAAGAATATTTGAAGATTTTATCTTAGGAATAAATCCTTTGCCAAAAGATTGCATCCCCACAAGAGATGATTTTGCAAGAGTGTTTAAATTTATAAAAGAAAATTCGCTGTTTACATTCAGAATTGAAAAAATTTATTTAAGTCTTGCTGAGCCGAAAGTCAGAGTTGCCAAGTTACTACTTATTTTACAAGTTTTTGATGAATTAAAAATTTTTAATTTGAAAAAACGTGGTGATAGCTATAAAATCACGATTAATACCGGGAAAAAAGTAAGTTTGAGCGAATCTACAATTTTAAAGCGCGCTTTGGGGAAAATATGAGCAGGAGAGAGGAGCGGAAAGAGGCTTTCAAATTATTGTTTTCGAGCACTTTTGGTATTAATAATTTTAGTGATGATGTGAGCAAATTTGCAAAAGAAATTTTTGACGGTGTTAATGAAAATATTTTAATTATTGATGATTTAATTAAAAAAAATATTCGCAACTGGAAGTTTGAAAGGATTTCACGCGTTGCAAAATCTGCAATGAGAATGGGAATTTATGAAGTGATTAAAGAAGAAATTCCGGCTCCGGTTGCTATAAACGAAGCAGTTGAGATGGCCAAAATTTTTGGCAGCGAAGAAGAAGCAAATTATGTTCAGGCTGTTTTAACTTCGGTTGCAAATTCTTATAAAGAATATATTAAGCAAAATAATTTTATCGTGAAGTGACAAATGAATCAAGAAGCTGCAAGCATTACCGAGCTTAACACATATATTAAAATGCTTTTGGATAATGACGAAGTTTTGCAAAATGTTTATGTTTTAGGCGAAATTTCTAATTTTAAAAAGCATAGTTCTGGGCATTTGTATTTTTCGCTCAAAGATGAAAAATGCAGTGTTAAGTGTATGATGTTTTCATATTATACGAGCAATATAAATTTTAATCTTGAAAACGGCATAAAAGTCTTTGCTTACGGCAATGTTTCGTGTTATGAACCCATGGGGCAGTATCAAATTTATATTTATCATATGGCACCCGCGGGAATCGGCGAAATTAATGAATCGCTTAAAAAACTTTTTAAAAAATTAGAATCCGAAGGTCTTTTTGATGAATCTCGAAAAAAAAAGCTAAAAAAATTCCCAAAAAAAATCGGAGTCGTTACTTCTAAAACCGGAGCAGTGATTCATGATATTTCAAGTGTTTTAAAGCGCAGATTTCCAATTGCCGAGGTAGTTTTGGCGTCAGTTAAGGTCCAAGGCGCGGGAGCTGTTCAGGAAATACTGAATGCGATAGACTTAATTGAAAAAATTAATGAAATAGATGTTATAATAATAGCGCGTGGGGGAGGCAGCCTTGAAGATTTGTGGGCTTTTAACGATGAAAAGGTGGTCAGGCGTGTTGCAAGTTGCAAAATCCCTACGATTTCGGCAGTCGGGCACGATGTTGATTATACTCTTTGTGATTATGCGGCGGATGTCAGAGCTTCGACACCTTCGGTCGCTGCGGAACTTGCTTCGGAAAGTATTGAAAATATTTTTTTTATTATTAATAATTTTAAACAAAAAAATAAAAATATTTTAGAAAATAAAATTTTGAATTTGAACTCTGAGATTAAAATTTTTAAACAAAAAATTGGCGTTTGCTTTCGTAACTTAATAAATAAGAAGATATTAGATTTGAATTTATTAAAAAATAAAATTGAATCGTTTAATCCGAACAATATATTTAAAAAAGGATATTCGATTATCAAAATTAATGATAAAATAATTAAAAGTATAGATAATATAAATGAAAATAGCAGTGCAAGTATTTTATTTTTGGATGGTATTGCTGAGTTTAATATTTGCAATCTTAAAAAGAAAAAAATAAAAAATTAAGGAGAATAAAATTGAAAAAAAAAACATTTGAAGAAGCTTTTTCGGAACTTGAAAATTTAACGTCGAACATGGAAAATGAAAATCTTGAACTTGAAAAATATTTAGAATATTATAAAAAAGCAAATGAATTAATAACTTTTTGTGAAAAATTATTATCAAATGCCAGCCAGAAAATTACGAATATTAATTGAAATTTTGGGTGAAAAATGCTTAAAGTATTGTCTGTTAAGTCAAGACTTTTTAATAAAATTTCAAAATTTATTATTAAATCCGGCGAATATGTTCTGAATAAGTTTGCGGTTTTTAAGTGTTCTGATGAAATTGGTTTTGGAAAAGTCGTTTCGGTGGAGCTTATTAAAAATTTTGAAGTTACAGTCGATTTACGCACGGCAAGTTTTAGGGTTGCCACAGGTGATGATTTGGATAAAATTAGATATTTAGAAAAATATGAGCTTCAAGTATTAAAAGCATTAAAAAAGCAAGCAAATAATTTGATCGGATTTAAAATTTTAGGTATTGAATATTCGTTTGATAGGAAAAAAATATATATATATTTTTCCTCGGAAGAGCGTGTTGATTTTAAAATTATTCTTAGATATCTTTATAAAATTTTAAAAGTTTGGATTGAATTCAGGCAAGTTAGCGTTCGAGATGTTGCAAAATTTTTTGGCGGAGTGGGTGTTTGCGGGCGTGATATTTGTTGCAAAACTTTTTTAAATTCGCCGAAAAAGATAAATGCAACGTCGGTTGCAAATCAGAATTTATATGTAGGTGGAATTAAATTTTGTGGGCTTTGCGGGCGGCTTATGTGCTGCCTTGAATATGAAGATAAAATGTATTCGAAATCGCTTGAAAATATGCCGAACATTGGGCAAACCGTAAATACTCCAAGTGGTTTGGCGTTGGTCCTGGGCGTGGACGCTGTGTCATTTAAAGTTAAAGTGCAAATTATAGACGAGCCTTTAGAAGAGCCATTATTTTTTAAAGTTTCAGAATTATCGTATTAATCGCGGTTTTTCAGGCATGCGGAGAGAGTTATTTTAATTTAATTTTTCAGTTTCGAAAGAAGTTTATTGAAAAAATAAATTTTGTTTGATAGAATACTTTTAGGGTCTGTAACAACCGGTACTAATAAATGCGGAATACCGTTGTATACGCCGAGTTCCACGACTTTTGGGTCAATCATCAAAAGTTTCACGTCGTCAGGAGAGGATTTATATAATAAGCTCACGATAAATGAGTTAACACAAACTGATTTTCCGGCTCCCGTCGAGCCTGCTATCAAAAGATGCGGCATTTTGCCGAGGTCCGTAACGACACACTTGCCGGAAATATCTTTGCCGAGAGCGACTGTTAACTTGCTTTTTGAATTTATAAATTCAGCG
>JAFSLT010000003.1 GCA_017448285.1 Clostridia bacterium | reverse complement strand
TTTCGTACTCGATTTGATAAATATTAGTTTGATGAATCACGTTTATAGCCCCCATATTTATATATATAAAACACTGAAAGTATTTTATATCAAAAAGAAAAAATATGCAATATATATAATTATAGCGAAAAAAATCCGACAAAAGTTTCACTTAATATTCTTCCGAAAGTTTATGTATACAAACTCCGGAGTGCAAAGAAGTATGTTAAATAAACGTGGAGAGAAAAAAGTAGAGAAAAAAGTAAGGGAAAATAAATTCTACTTAGTCACTCGAAAATATTAAATGATTCATATTTTTCAAGGTCATAAGATGGTCTGTCTATATCTTTTTTCTTGTTTGGATTTTTCTTAGAATTATTCAAATCAGAGAGTTTTTTTATGTTTTGCGTATGCCATTTTTTAACTATTCCATCCATGTAACTCAATATGTAAGCGCCTTTTTTATTTACACATCTTTCATATGCCTCTGTAATCATACTTTCGCTGAAATTCCATTCATTAAACCATCGAAAAATTGTTTCTTCTTCCTTTTTGGTCGGCGCTCTATCGGAAATTCCTGCGATTTTTTCAAATTTTTTCCAAATTTTTCTCGAATTATTCAGCAGTTGTATTTTTTTCTCAGCAAGTTCAACAGTATCAATACCATTTCTTGCCCAATCTATCCCGACTTTTTCGATGTATCGCGTGGCGGCTTTTCCTATTTGAACGCAATATCTTATCAACATTAAAATAACATTGCACGGCATACCTTCGCCGTCTTTTAGGTTTAAAATTACTGAAATATCTGTACCTGAAAGCGGCCTGCCAACAGCGGTTTCAATTGCGTTTAAAAGATAATTTATTTCTTCATCTGATTTTATTCTTTTAGAAATATAATCTTTGCTAATTTTTTTGCTATTTTTTTCATCTTTTTTTATATTTAATTTAGAATTTTTTTTTGATAATTTATTAATAATTTTTATAATTTTAAGATTAACCCAAAAATCTATTGCTTCTTCAACATCGGCAATATCTTTTTTAAGTTCTGCCGAGATTTGCTCAGAATTAAATTTTTCTTTAAAATTTTCCTTAATTGCTACAAGCAATACTTTGAGCTGAATAGAGCATGAAAGTCGTATCACATTGATGTCTATATCCTGTATATTTTTATCAATTGAATAATAATTCATTAAAGCCTCTTCTAAAAATTTTATTTATTTAATTCTACATTATATTTTTTAAATTGTAAACAGCAAAAATATTGCTCCCCCGTAGGAGGTGTAATACTTTCTCTCCGGCGCCACCGGAGAGAAATCTTTTAACTTAATTTTCCCAATTTTAGGAAGAAGCCTATTTATGATTTTATATATTTTTATCGACAATCTCAAAACTTAATCGTATTAAACTTATAATTTCATCATCAATTAATTTTTTATTATTTAAATCTATACTTATCCAATGTTCTTTATTCATGTGATACGCAGGATAATGCCCTTCTTTATTAACAAGCGAGCTTATCATAATAGGGTCTAATTTTAAATTTAAAATTTGAGTATTTCCAATTTCATCAATACCTAATTTTTTCTTTGCTACTTTCATGATAATTGCGTACCATTTTTTGTTTTTATTATTTCTTAATACAGCGGTATCAGGCGATTTACGCCATAAATATTCAGGTTTTGAACCAAAATTTTTTTCTGCAAATCCAAATATAACATTAAGATTCAATTATATTACCTTATTTTTTGTTAAATTTTAAAAATAAAAAAATAAAATTAAAAAAATAAGTTAACTCATCTCACTTCCGGCGGGCATGTCATCCATCATTATTATTTTTACAACTTCGCCGTGTTTTGCGGACAGTATCATTCCGTTACTTTCAACACCGCAAAGCTTTGCAGGTTTTAAGTTTGATATCAAAACAACATTATGCCCCACAAGCTCGCTCGGCAAATAATATTCGGAAATCCCAGAAACTACAATTCTTTCGGAATTTCCATCATCTAAAGTTAATTTTAATAATTTTTTTGATCTTTTTATTGCTTCACAGCTCAAAACCTTGGCAACTACTAATTTTATTTTTCCAAGATCTTCAATAGTTATTTTATCATTTTGATTCAATAAATTTTCGCTATTTCCCATTTTGCACTAATATTTTATTTTTATAAATTTTAAAAGTTAATTTTCATAATAAAAATAAAAAAAAGCTGGCATTTACCTATTTTCCCGGTCCGTCGCCAGACAAGTATTTTCGGCACCACCGGGCTTAACTTCTGTGTTCGGAATGGGAACAGGTGGCTCACCGGCGTCATAAATACCAACTATCAAATACTATATCACAAATAATTTGTTTGTCAACACTTTTTTGAAAAATTTTTCAATTTTTTTCGTTTTTTAGCTTTTTTCAGAATCTTTTTGCATGGTCAAATTATCCAATTTAATCCCCCAACCGCTTGATAATGCTAGCTTTACGTCGTTTCTGAAATTATCCATATTTTTACCGAAAAACTTCCACCAATGATCAGGGTCGCCATGATTTGAAGCTATGCCACTTAAATTTCCTTCTTTGTGGCTTATTATATTAACTTTCTCGCCAGTATTTTGCTCACTTGATTGTTTATTAGCCTCGGTTTTATCAGCATTTTTATCAACACTAATTCCGAATGTTTTGCACAGGCAGCAGCAAAGATATACTAAATTTTTCCACGCTTTTTCAAAGTATTCTTTATGCGTGCATTTAGTAGTATTTTTTTCATCTTGCTTGTGTTTAGTTTCTTGTGCTTCTGGATTATAAGGCTCTAAAATAGCATTATGTTTTTCATCGTATAAAATACCTACAGGTTCGCACATTTCGATTGAAATATGTGTACTATTGCCGGTATTGCCGCAGTGCCAAGATTTAAAATTGCAAGGCAGATAGTTGTATATGGATTTATCATCTACAAAAAAGTGAACACAAACTTCTTTTCCCGGTTTATTCCAACATTTAAACCATTCCTCTGCCATTGTACCCGGCAAGGCGGTAGAATGAATCATGATTCCTTGAGGTTTGCATTCACTGTCTTCGTTAAGATTTTTTAAACCTTCTTGAAAACATTCGTTTTCTGTTAACGGCTTTTGAATAATACTTGGAATAGTAAATCCTTCTAAAAATTTTTGAATAGGAGTGACTTTACCAAAACTTGTTTTTGTCGAATCGTCGTTTTTTTCCTGCAAATTACTTACTGATGTATTTACTTCCTTTGCAGTAACAAAATTACAAGAAAAAATAAAAGATAACATAATTGACGAAAGCATTGCTCGATTTTTAATCATAAATCCTCCAAATAAAATTTGTTTTATATTATAAAAATATCTCATTAGTTATAAATAATAAAAGTCAAAATTATAAATTAAATATTTTAAACTATTAAAAATAACCTCCTTAAAATAAAACTTATCTGATATCATAAAGATATCTCATTAATTATAATCAATCAAAATTAAAATAGCAAATTGAATTTTAGTACTGCAAAAAAAGTAAGAGAAAGATTCTCTCCGGCAACGCCGGAGAGAACTCTTTTTAAATTTTAGAAAAAATATATTGAAATAAATTTTGTTTGATAAAATTTTCTTGGCCGGAAGCGCCCGAAAATGGCGATTAGTTACTCCTTTTGAAAGGAGTGATGCTTATGAACATAGATTTACTAATATTATTATTTATTTTTATAGTTTTTTATAAAATCATAAAGAAATAAGCGCTATTTATAGGAAAAGTAAACGGTTATTTAAACTAAATTTACTTATACTATAAAAAGAACTAACCACCAAAAGCGGATTCCTGCTGTTATTATAAACAACAAAAAGAAAAAATCAATTGAAAAAAATTTTCTCCAGTACTGCCGGAGAGAATACTTTCGGCTTAATTTTTAAGTTTCGAAAGGAATATATTCATACATGGATATAATCTTCTAATTATCATTATCTATCCACTTTTAGCAATGACATTCGATTAGTGTTGACTTTTGAATAATTTTTTGGTATAGGTAGAAGATAGCTTTTAAAGCACAAAATTTTATTCGCGGGGGCGTAAAGGTTTCGACGGGGTAAGATAGTAGCAGGAAAGCGAGTAGTGGTGCTTTGCACTTAAAACAGAAGCAAATTAAATCTAAATGCAAACATTAGTTACGGTGACAAACCGAAAAAAGGCAATGTTATCAATCTCAATTTTGCTGCAAAAAGCAATAGTAAAAAAAGAGAGGATATAGCAGCCTAAAAAAGTCTGACAATATTCAGACGCACCTGTTTAAAAATTGCCTCGGTTTTAAATCGGGTGTTTAATCAGAGGCCAACTGGCTGAGTTTGAGCTTTGAAACTTAGCAAGAATTTAAGAGCTAGTTTGAAATAAAGCCTGCTTTTGAACTTTTTTCAAGCGAATTTAAATCAAAAGCTACACTCGTAGAAGTCTTGCTAATATTTATTTCGGACAGGGGTTCAATTCCCCTCGCCTCCACCAAGTTTTAGTTGACTTTCTGTCGACTGTTCAGTCTGGGAATGAGAGCTAAATCTTGCATAAATTACCACTTGCATCTTCAGATTTATTCTCCTCATTTTCAGTTAAAATTTTGAAAAGAGAAGCCTTAAGTCTTT
>JAFSLT010000027.1 GCA_017448285.1 Clostridia bacterium | reverse complement strand
TGCTCTTGTCTTTTTTTCTCATCTTCTTCTTCTTTTTCTTTCTCTAAATCTGAATTGTTTATTATTTGGAATTCTTCTTGATTTTCTTTTTCAATTAGAGTTTGTTTATTAATAACATTTTTATCTTTTCCTTCTATTTTACCTTCATCATTATCTGATCTTATACTTGTGTCTTTGTCTTCGTTTTCATCTTCTTTTATCTCACTAAGATCCGACAATTTTATAAAATTTAGTCTTTTCCCATTTTTAACACTTATTTTTGCTTTATTATCTATATTTTTTTGTCCATTTAACCCATCGGAATCCTTATTTGTTTCGTTAGGATCTTTCGGATCTTTATTTTTATCTTTTAAGCACCACCATATAAGTCCTCCTATGCCAGCAGCACCGACAAGCGAAGCGCCTCCCGCTATAAGCCATTTTGCCCAAGCAGGCAGCCCGCTTTTATTGGTAGTCACTTTGGTAGTTGCCTTATTAAGTCCTTGACTCATTGCAGCAGCAGGGGGAGTTTTTCCACCCAATAACGTTGTTGCAGCCATCAACGCTGCCACTAATTTTTGCCTTCTTTTAAATTGTTTCATAAATTTACCTCCGAAAAATTAATTTTAATGCTGAAACAAATGAATAACAACGATACGTGCCATAGCACTCGACAACATTATACTACAATAAATAATTTTATTTGTCAAGCAATTTCAAAAAAATTTTTAAAAAATAGATTTCTTTCGAAACTGGTAGCAGATATTTTCTCCGGAGCCGTCGGAATATCTCTTTTTAACAATACCAATTGCTTGACAAATTTTTTTTATTGTTATATAATTAAAATACTGAGCGTTTGCTCGGGCATTACTCAAAAATTTAGCGAGGTGTTTTTTATGAAGAAACTTAGAAGAAAGAAGTTAGCTTTTGCACTTGCTTGTGCATCAATTTTAGGTGGTGAAGCTCAGGCTATGGATGAAAATAAGCCCAAAAGCCCGCAAAGCGTTGCGGCAGTAGGGGGGGCGACTTCTCGTGATAATCAATCTGTTAAACAAGGGCTTACTAAGAATCAAAAATTGGGAATAACAGCTGCTATTACAACGCTTGTGGCTGTTCCTGCGGTTGCACTTACAATTTGGGGTATAAAAAAACATATAAATGAAAAGTTATTAGATTTTTTCATAAAATTTCTTGATAGTGATTTTGATTATTATTCTATTACTGAAAATAACGCTGAAATCGTTCAAATTACGGAAGAAGTATGTAAGACTTGGAATCCGTTTATTCTTGATGTGCGTGGATTGCTTGGTTGTATTAAAGATAAAAAATTAGAAATTGATGAATTAAAAAAAATTAATAAAAGTTTCACTGATTTTGAGTTTGATTATGGTGATAATGATAATATTGAGCTTATAGTTTATTTTAATGGAGAAGCAAATAAAGTTACTATCGCGAAAATTGATAATAGTTGTGTTAGTGTTCATACAACAGATCCTAATAATAATAGCGAAACTCTTGTTTTAAAAGCAAAGTAAAAAAATATTTATTAAAAGGTGATAAAATGGAGCAAAATAAAAAAATTGTTTTAACCGGAGATCGCCCCACGGGACGGTTGCACCTTGGGCATTATATAGGCTCACTAAAACAGCGGGTTAAAATGCAAAATTCCGGCGAGTTTGACGAGATTAATATTTTAATTGCGGATGACCAAGCATTAACGGATAATTATGATAATCCTAAAAAAATTCGAGAAAATATAATAAATTTAGCTTTAGATTATTTATCCGTCGGATTAGACCCGGAAAAAGTTAACATATGCGTTCAGTCGTGCTTGCCGGCGCTCCACAGCCTCACATTTTATTATATGAATTTGGTAACTACCGCAAGACTTTCCCGCAATCCCACGGTAAAGGCTGAAATTAAAATGCGCGGATTTGCAGATGAAGGACTCCCTTTGGGTTTTTTTTCATATCCCGTCTCTCAAGCCGCGGATATCACGGCGTTTAATGCGAATATTGTTCCGGTTGGTGATGATCAGCTGCCTATGATTGAACAAACTCGTGAGATAGTTGAAAAATTTAACAGAATTTATGGCGAAACTTTGGTCATGCCCGAAGCAGTTATTCCAAAAAATGAAGCGCAGCGACGTCTGCCCGGTGTTGACGGCAAAGCTAAAATGAGCAAATCGCTCGGTAATTGCATTTATCTTTCGGATGATTCCGAAACTGTTAAAAATCAGGTCAACGGCAAGATGTTCACCGACCCTATGCATTTAAAAATAAGCGACCCTGGTCATACCGAGGGGAATGTGGTGTTTACTTATTTGGATGCATTTTGCAAAGATGAGCATTTTGCCGAGTACCTCCCGGAATATTCAAATCTTGAAGAAATGAAGGAGCACTACCGCCGCGGAGGTCTGGGCGACGGAGTTTGCAAGAAATTTTTAATTAATATTTTAGAAGAAATTTTATCGCCAATCCGTTCAAAGCGCAAAAAATGGGAAGCCGACATCGATACGGTTTATGATATTCTAGCTTCTGGTAACGTTAAAGCTCGTGAGATTACAAATAAAACTTTATCTAAAGTTAAAAATGCTATGAAAATTAATTATTTTGATTATAACAAAATGAATAGAAATTAAAAAAGTTTCCGGTATAGTACTTTCACTAAAAAAACATTTTCACCGATCGTTGGTTGGAGAAAAATTTTTTCACAATAAAGGCTCAATTTGTATAAGATATATAAAAAGAGACGTGGTGAAAATTATGCGATGTTTCAATAATCCAGGATTTTTATTTTTAGCTTTCGGAATCGGAGTTATAATACCGCTTATTTTTCCGGATAAATTTATTGCTATATTAATTTCGTGTGTGGTTATATTGCTTGCTTATATAATGATAAATTGCTGCAGTTAGGAGGATTTTTTGAAAATAATAACTATATTTTATCCTAAATTCTGGGGTTTTATACTAAGAAAAGTATACAAAATTGATAAAATAAAATCCTAATTTTTAAAATTGCTCTCAAAACCTGGGAGCAATTTTGCATGTACTTTTCTCTGGCGGTAGTGCTGAAGATGGTACAATAGATTTCTTTCGATATATTATTCTTTCTAGCGCCGCCGGAGCGATTTTCTATTTTTTTAGCAATGCCACGACAGAAAGATTGTCTGTTATAATTTCAAAAAATATGTTATATTAAAATATATTTCTTAAATTGCGGAGGCGATTGTTATAAATATAGATTCAATTTGTAAAATTTTAGAAAATGAATATCCAAACGCACATTGCGCGCTTAATTTTAAAAATGGCTTTGAATTACTAGTCGCTGCAAGGCTTTCGGCTCAGTGCAAAGATGAAAGAGTAAATTTGGTAACCAAAGATTTACTCAAAAAATTCCCGGATGTAAATTCCATGGCAAATGCGGATGTGAAAGAAATTGAAGCAATAATAAGACCTTGTGGGCTTTTTAGAACGAAATCTCAAAATTTAAAAGATATGGCAGTTGTTTTAAAAGAAAAATTTGATTCAAAAATTCCTCATAGTCTTGAAAATTTACAAAAACTCCCGGGAATCGGACGAAAAACTGCAAATTTAATTATGTCGGAAATTTTTTTCGAACCTTCAATCATAGTCGATACTCACGTTTCGCGTATAACTCAAAAACTTGGTTTACATAATGAAAAAGACCCATTTAAAATCGAAATTGAACTGCAAAAGATTATCAAAAGGCCAAAGTGGAGCACTTTTTGCCACTGCGTAGTTTTTCATGGGAGGAACTGCTGCACCGCAAAAAAGCCAAAATGTGATTTTTGCTGTGTAAAAAAATATTGTAAATTCTATTTGGAGAAAATAAATGACGAAAAAAAATCAAAAAAATGTTAAATTAATTAAAGGGATAAAAATACTGCTTTTTATGGGGATAGGTATTATTGTATCCTTTATGATGATGCTGTTGGGATTTAAATTTTTTGTTTTGCATATGAAAGACGATTTGATAGATTTAAACTTGAGTTCATTAAAAAACGGCGAAGCAAGTACTGTGTATTTTTTGGATAAAAACGGAGAATTTAAGGAATATAAAAAAATTTTGAGCAATCAAAACAGAATATGGGTTGAGTTCTCAAAAATACCAAAGTATATGAAAGATGCTATAATAGCTATGGAAGATAAGAGATTTTACAAACATGGCGGAATTGATTTGGTAAGAACCACAGGCGCAACCCTAAGAGCGCTTATAGGCAAGCCGAGTTACGGAGGCTCCACTATAACTCAGCAGTTGGTTAAAAATTTAACCGAAGATAATGCGGCAACGATCGGAAGAAAGTTCAGAGAAATGGGACGCGCTTTAAAAGTTGAGAATAAAATGTCTAAAGATGAAATACTTGAAGCTTACATAAATATTGTAAATTTTGGTGCCGGAACGTATGGCGCTCAAATGGCAGCCGAAAAATATTTTAATAAAAGTATTGAAAATTGCACTCTGACCGAATGCGCTTCTATTGCAGTAATCACAAAAAATCCCAGCAAATATAATCCTCTAACTCACCCCGAAGAAAATAAAAAGCGCAGGAATATCGCACTCCACGAAATGCTTGACCAGAAAAAAATTACCAAAGAGGAATTTGATAAAGCCATAAAAGAATCAGAAAATCTTAAATTTTCAAAAAATTCAAAAGAAGATTCTCAAAAATCCGAAATTATTCGCAATTGGTACGTTGAGGCCTTATGTAAAGAAGTAATGGATGATTTATGTAAAAAATATAATATTAAAAAAAATATAGCCGAAACCATTTTGTATTCCGGTGGGCTTAAAATTTATGCTTGTATTGACCCTCAAGCTCAAGAAACTGCTGAAAAAGTTTTATCATCTTTTCCACCAAAAGACAAAAATTTGGAACTTGGATTTGTTATGATGGATTACAAAGGTAAAATTCTTGCAATGCTTGGCAGTTCAAAGCCAAAAACAATGAATTGGATTTATAACAGAGCAAGTTCAGCCCCAAGGCAGCCGGGCTCGATAATAAAACCGATTTCAGCTTATGCTCCGGCGATTGATAACAATATTTTTACATATTCTTCAAAAATTAATGATGAACCGTTAGAAATCGATTTGGACGGCAGCGGAGTTAAAAAAAAGTGGCCTAATAACTGGTATAAAGATTATAAAGGTCCGGTTACTTTGCAGTGGGCAATAGAAAAATCTGCCAATGCTCCGGTAGCTCAGGTGTTAAGTGCTATGGGCCTTAATAAAAGCTTTGAATTTTTAACTAAAAAATTATATTTTTCGCACTTAGACCCAAAAGATGCCAATTTATATTCGGCACTTGCAACCGGAGGAACACACGGTGGAGTAACACCTGTTGAAATGGCGGCAGCTTATCAGATTTTCGGCAACGGAGGAAAATATTATAGACCTACAACATATTTTTATGTGACAAATAAACACGGCAATATAATACTTGATAACCGTGAAACAGGCTACAAACAAGTAATTCGCGAAGATACCGCATATGTTATGAATCGTCTGCTGCGGCAGGTTATAATCGGCGCAGAAGGCACCGGAAGGAGCGCAAACATAGATGGAATGGAGATTGTCGGCAAAACCGGGACCACAAATGATGATAAAGATTCATGGTTCGTGGGGCTTGGCCCTTGTGTATCTACAATTTGGACAGGCTATGATAATCCAAAAAGAATATCTGACACCGGTTACGCAATAGCAATCTGGAAAAAAATTATGCAGAGTTATTCTAATTTAATCGTTTTTGATCATGAATTTAAAAAACCTAATTCTGTTGCAACTTATTCCTACTGTGCGCAGACCGGATATTTGGCAAATGAAGATTGCCCTGATAAAAAAACAGGCTATTACTGTTCTTCAAACATACCTCCGCGGTGCTACGCGCATTCCGGGAATTCCGTAGAAAACTCGAATCCACCGGAATCTACAGATGAATCTTTAAAAAATAATGTGACTGATTCACCATCAGAAGAACATTTTTTTGACACAGATTTAACTCCTTTTGATGCTTCTGATGATATAGATAATCAATAGTTTTTGATTTTTAAGTAGCATTTTCTTGAAATAATTTATATAATAATAATAAAGCTTTGAGAACAAAGGATAAAAAATGAGATATGATTTAATAGTTATGAAATTCGGCGGGACTTCGGTCGAAAACCAAGAAAGATTATTATCAGTGGCAAAAATAATAAAAAAAGAAGTATCGTTGGGGAAAAAAGTAATAGCAGTAGTTTCGGCACAAGGCGATACAACTGATAATTTGCTCGCATTGTCAAAAAAAATAACAAACACTCCAAATTTGCGCGAACTTGATGTTTTACTTTCCACAGGCGAGCAAATATCAATAGCGCTTTTGGCTATGACTTTGGAATCTATCGGTGTTAAAGCAATTTCATTGACCGGGTGGCAAGCCGGAATTAAAACTTGCGGTAATTATTCGAATGCAAGAATTTTGGATATTTTTACAGATAGAATAGAAAACGAACTTAAAAATCACGATGCAATTATAATTGCGGGGTTCCAAGGAATAAACGAAAATGATGATATAACAACCATGGGGCGAGGAGGTTCCGATACCACAGCAGTAGCTATTGCTGCGGCGATAAACGCAAAAGAATGTCTTATTTACACAGATGTTGACGGCGTTTATACGGCTGACCCCAGAATAGTTAAAAATGCTAAAAAAATAAAAGAAGTTTCATATGATTATATGATAAAAATGGCAGATATGGGAGCCCAGGTTTTAAATAAACGTTCGGTAAGACTTGCAAAAAAATATGGTGTAGAAATTTCGGTCCTGAGCAGCATATTAAAAAATCAAGGAACAAAAGTCAGAGAAGTAGACCTTAATGCCAAACCGGTAACATCTTTAACAGTCGAAAAAGATTTGTTTTTACTAAAATTTAAGTCTAAAGATTTTGATTTTGTATCTGAAAAAATTAAAAAAAATAAAATTAATGTATCAGATATATTTTTCAAAGGACCATTTTGTTCAATACTTTTAAATCAAACACATTTAAGACAAATACAAGAATTATTTGTTGATTTTAAAGATTATGAAACTGAACTAAATTTATCAAAAATTTCATTAATATGTACAAATCAAGACATAATTTTTGATATTTTTTCAAAAGTAAAAAAGGCAAGTGAAAATATACCGATAAAATATGCAAACGTGTGTGAATATATATCTATTATTTTAGAAAGTAAATTTAATTCTTATCTTGCAAATAAAATGCATGATTTAGTGTGCTGTTAATAAGAATAGATTTCTTTTAAAACTTGAAAATTAAACAAAAGTGATCTCTCCGGCGGCGTCGGAGAGATTAAAATGTTGATTCAAATTGTCCCCGGAAATTACCGGAGACTGAACTATTTTTAAATGATTTATTTTTGCTCGTTATCGTCATGTTTTTACAATCGATATTCAAACATAGGTACTTCCTAACGGCGGCGCCGGAGGTTGATTTTTTATTTCAAAATTTTAAGAATCATTTTACCGCTGTTTACCACAGTTAAAAGATATTTATTAGATTCTGTCCCAAACAAAATCTGGCACCCATTAATCACAAAAAAACCGCCTGATACTGATAATTTAACATTTCCTTTTCCAGTTTTCATAAAATTTAAAAAATTATTAGTTTCATTTGAATTTGATTTTACTTCTATTTTTTTTGAGTCAAAAACATTTTTATGACATTGAATTAAGATATTCTTCTTATCTTCACTCAATTCACCTACAGCTTGAAATTTTTTTAATATCTCATCTAATACTCCTTTCTTTATACGATTTCTTATAGCTCTTCCTATAGAAAAACTACCAAGTTTGGAATCTGTAACTCCACCTATAATGCTGTGAATTGTTTCTAAAGCAGCTAATCCGGCAACTGAAAAACCTCCAATTTTTGCAATTTTTTGCCAGTTTATCTTTTTATGTTGGTTTCTCGCCCCCCCTACTGCCCCAATGGTTTGCTCCGATTTAACATCTTTAACACCAGAATTCATAGCTTGAGCATTTGCACCAAAAGCCAATGCTCCCAATAATGTAACCGCAATCTTGCTTTTAGATCTACTCATAAAGATCTCCTCCTTAAACTTAAAATTAATTTTACGATGCCATCTAAAGCATCTACTACGATCATATCACAAATTTTATTTTTGTCAAGACTTTTTCGTAAATTATTGCGAAAAAAAATAAAAATTATGATATAAATCCTCTCCGGCGACGCCGGAGAAAAATTCTATTACTATTTTGACAATTGGCTCTGGAACTATTTTAAAAATTTATAAATTTTTTTCGGCTCTGCCGGAGGTAATATTAAAGCTTATATGTTGCACCCAAAGAAAATATAGGTAAAATTAATATGAGTATTTGAGGTGTGTATGAAAGATTATATCGTGACTAATGCCAACGAAGCAGTTGCAAGGCTTTGCTACAATTTTATTGATGTTGCATGTGTGTATCCGATAACTCCTTCGACCGAAATGGCTGAATTTATTGATAAATTATCTTTTAAAAACGAAAAAAATTTTTTCGGACAAAAAGTTTTGGTCAGAGAAATGCAATCTGAAGCCGGAAGCATTGCTATGATGCACGGTGCTCTTACATCTGGGGCTTTAGCAGCTACTTTTACGTGTTCTCAGGGACTTTTACTTATGATTCCTGAGATGTATCGAATAAGTGCGGCTCATCTGCCGGGAGTTATACACGTTGCTGCGCGCGCGGTTGCAAGTCATGCGCTTTCGATTTTGGGCGACCACAGCGATGTTTATGCCTGCAGGCAGACCGGCTGGGCTATGCTTTGTGCTTCGAGCGTCCAGGAAGCTCAGGATTTTGCCGCTATTGCGCATTTGGCAGCAATCGATTCTTCATTTCCAATTTTGCATTTTTTTGACGGCTTTAGAACTTCGCATGAAATTCAAAAAATAAGGGAAATTAATAAATTTTACTTAGAAAAATTAATAAATTATGACAAAGTACAAAAATTTAGGAATTCTTCTCTGAGCCCCTTTAGAGATTTCATCCGCGGCAGCAATCAAAACGATGATATATTTTTTCAGTGCTGCGAAGCTAGTAATATTTTTGAACAAAAAATTTTTGAAAATATTTGCAAATATATGAATATTTTTAATAATAATTTTTTGACAAATTATCATCCGTTTGATTTTTACGGCGTTACCGACGCCGAATATGTGATAATTGCTATGGGTTCGGTTTGTTCAACTATTGAAGAAGCCGTTGATTATTTAAATAAAAATCAAAATAAAAAAGTAGGATTAATAAAAGTCAGGTTATTTCGGCCTTTTAATTCGGATTATTTGGGGAAAATTATTCCAAAATCTGTAAAAAAAATTTCAGTTCTTGATAAATCAAAAGAGTTAGGCGCAACCGGAGAGCCCCTGTTTTTAGATACTTTATCGTCGGTTAATAATTTGAATTTAAATATTCAAGTTTTGCATGGTAGATACGGAATCGGCGGAAAGAATACTTCTTTTGAAAATATTTTAAGTATATTTGAAAATATGTTTCAAGAAAATTCAAAAAAAATTTTTACAGTTGGCATAATTGATGATGTCACAAATTTATCTTTAAATAATTTTAATAATAAGGCTCTAGAAGTGCCAGAGAAAAGTGCAATTGAATGCAAATTTTTAGGGCTCGGCTCAGATGGTATGATTGGTGCTGTGAAAAATATCACCAAAATAATTGGCGAAAATACAGATTTTAATATTCAATTTTATCCACAATATGATTCAAAAAAAAGCGGCGGACTTACTATTTCGCATTTAAGATTAAGTGAAAAAAAAATTAAATCTGAATATTACATCGAAAAAGCTGATTATTTAATTTGCAGCAATCCGGAATATATTTTTAAATATGATTTTACTAAAAGTCTTAAAAAAAATTCGATTTTTTTGATTAATTCGCAAGAAAATATAAAATTTCCAGAAAAATTATATGATTTTATTAAAAATAATAATATAATAATTTATATTATAGATGCTAAAAAAATTGCCGAAGATTTAAATTTAAAATCATTTTATGGCATAATTATGCAGGGGGCATTTTTTAAAATTTGTTCGCATTTAAATTTTTATAAACAGAAAGAATTTTTAAAATTAATTATAAAAGATTTTTATTACAAAAAAGACCCAAAAATAATCAATTCGAACATAAATGCTTTTGATATTGCTTTTGAAACTGTTAAAAAAATAGATTTATGCGAAAAAAATATAACAAAAAATTCTGAATTTGAAATTAATATGAATGATTTACCAGTTTCTGAAATTTTAAAATTTTCAAACGGCAACACGCCTGCTGGGAGTTCTTTAAAAAATAAATTTAATAGCAAAAAAATTCCCAATTGGATTCCCGAAAATTGTATTCAATGCGGGCTTTGTTCACTTATTTGCCCTCACGGCTGCATCAGAAACTATATTTTTGATAAAAATAGTTATAATAATTTTTTCAAAACTGAAAAATTAAACCAGGAGAGCTCTCTCCGGCAATGCCGGAAAGAATGTCTGCTACCGGCTCCGAAAGAAGTATATTGCAAAAATAACGAAAATTTAAATTTAAAATTTGCAAATTTATTTGGCGACTCTAAATTTAATTTTTCGGTTTATGTAAACTCTGAGCACTGCACAGGATGCACTTTGTGTTCAAAAATCTGCCCCGGAATGAAAAACAAAAAAGCGCTTGAAATGACCGAAAATAATAATTATAAAACTGATTTTTTCGAAAAAATTGAAATTCCCGAAGAAATTAAAAATAAATTTTTAGTTAATACAGTAAAAGGCAGTCAGTTAAGAGAGCCCCTAATGCGATTTAGTTCAGCTTGCCCAGGATGCGGCGAGACGGCATATGCAAAACTCGTCACTCAGCTTTTTGGCGAGAGATTAATAATTTCAAATGCAACAGGGTGCAGTTCCATTTGGGGTGGCAGCTTTTATGATGTGCCTTATCTAAAAAGTAAAAACGGCTTTTTACCCGCTTGGCAGAATTCGCTTTTCGAAAACGCCGCTGAATTCGGAATCGGCATGCATGATGCACATACAGCCATAAGAAACCAAATTTTAGAAAATATTCAAGAGCTTTTAACTCAAAAAATTAATTCTGAATTAAAAAATATATGTTTAGAATACATCCAAACTTTTAATATAGTCGAAAAAAATTTTAAAGTTTCACAAAAGTTAATTAAAATTTTAGATAACCTCGATTTTTCAAATAAAATAACTGAAAAAATTTTATCTAAAAAAGAATATTTATCGAAGAAATCGTTTTGGATTTTCGGTGGCGATGGCTGGGCGTATGACATAGGATTTGGCGGGCTTGATCATGTGATGGCCTCGGGCGAAAATATAAACATATTGGTTTTTGATACCGAAATTTACTCAAATACCGGCGGCCAGGCTTCTAAGTCTACACCAAAATATGCTGTAGCTCCATTTGAACTTGCCGGAAAAACGAAAAATAAAAAGTCGCTTGCCAAAATGATGATGCTTTATGAAAATGCATATATTGCTCAGGTTGCGATTGGCGCTAACCCTACGCAGTGTGTTAAAGCGTTTTGTGAAGCCGAAAATTATAGCGGTCCTTCGCTGATAATTGCTTATTCGCCGTGTATTGGGCACAAAATAAACGGCGGACTTCAAAATTCTTTGGAAGCTCAAAAACTTGCCGTAAATTCCGGTTATTTTGATTTATTTAGATATAATCCTGAAAATAAAAATTTAATTTATGATTCAAAATCAGATAAAAATTTAGAATCAAAGTTTTTTGAACAAGAAAAACGTTTTAAGCAACGTTAGAAAAATATTGATAAAAATAACATTTTTGGTAATGCCTAAAAAATTTTGAAATTTTTCATTTTTTAGCGAGTAGTGCTAAAAAGGTGAAGTTTTGGCAACCTCTCCGGCGTCGCCGGAGAAATAGTTTATTATTTATTTTTGATTTTTTCTTCAATAGATTTGCTATAACAACAAAACATTTTTTCAAGAACCGTCTGATTAGGGTCCCAAAAAGCCCATTCGATGGACTTTATACTTGTTCCTGGATTATTATTTATAAAACTGGTTATGGTATAGACAGCGCATTTTGCAGCTTCATCAATCGGGAATTTATATTCGCCGGTTGAAATAGAAGGGAAAACAATTCTTTCAAGTCCTGCCTTACTAGCCTCTTGTAAAGCTGTGGTATAACTTTCGATAAGTAATTTTTTATCCCCTTCTGTTAAAGACTTTCCTACACACGGACCTGGGGTATGAATAACACCCCCTAATCCCATTTTGCCGGACGTTCCTAATTTACTTTGCCCTGTTTTTAATATTTTGACATCAAAAATTTCATTTTTTCTTTTATATGTTGGCTGTCCCATTTGAATATTAGTTGAAAATTTGCTTTCGTTTGCTGCTTTTTGACGCCATGATTTTATTTCTTTTTTCATTTCTTCTCCGGCTGCCTTTTCAATAGCTGCTGCCACACCAGCACCATTTTTAATACTAGTATTTGCAGCATTTACTATAGCGGTTTTTTTACGATCATTTGTTTTAAACTCATCTTCATCAGTTTCAATTTTAGTAATATCTATATTTTGAATA
>JAFSLT010000026.1 GCA_017448285.1 Clostridia bacterium | reverse complement strand
CTTATTTTTGGCGGACTTTTTTGCTTGGGAAACAGATGCGCTATTTTTTCGTACATTTCTTTTGTTATTTCCATTCCCTGATTATATCACCTTTTCGTTTGCTATTCTACTATTTCCTATTTCGTGTTAACAGGCCCTAGGCGTATTTTTACCCGTTATGACAAACTCGATTCTGTTTTTCTTTTTTTTATTCACTTCGCTTTTATTTTTGATTCTTTGCTTCGTGTTAACAGGCACTAGATATTTCCTTCGGCGACGCCGGAGGAAATGATGTAAATCTCTTTTCCATACATAAAGATAACCTTCTTATATGAATCCTTTATTTCTATGCAATTTTACAATGCCCCTATAATTTATATGACCTAAGAAAATTAAAAACTCCATTGCCATCTACTGAAGAATGCAGCTTGATAACCGGCAAACTTGCTCCTAAAAGAATCGAATATGATTTCTCGGCAAACTTTTTCGGGTTCAGATATACATGATCTTGAGTTTCCAGAAAATCTATCAATTTTTCATCGTTTTGCATTAATTTCATATAAATTTTTACCATACCTTCGATGGTTTTTAAAAATATATTCCCGCAAAAACCGTCTGAGATTAGAATGTCACAGTCATTAAAAAATACAGAATTCGGCTCGACATTACCAATAAAATTAATTTCTCTATTCGATTCTAAAAGATTAAATGCTTGTTTTCTTAAAAGGTCGCCTTTGTGACTTTCGGTACCTATATTTAAAAGTCCGAGCTTTGGATTTGGAATTTGCATGGTCTTTTGAGCATATTCAAAACTCATTTCGGCAAATTGCTCCAGCATATCAGCTTGGCAATCCGAGTTTGCCCCGGAATCCAAAAACAAAAACTGCCCTTTAAATTTCGGGATAACAGTTGCAAAAGCAATTCTTCGAACACTCGGCATTTTTTTTACAATAAGGCTAGTACCGACCAAAAGTGCTCCACTGTTGCCAGAAGATACAAAAACATCTGCCTTTTTCTCAACAAGTGCATTTAATCCGACGGTCATCGATAAATTTCTTTCAGCTTTTAATACTTCAGCAGGCTTATCCTCACCTGTTATATGATCTTCACAATTAATTATTTCAACATTACGTAATCTTATCTCATTTTCGTGGCAAATGACAAAAATTTTTTCTCGATTGCCTACCAATATAACTTGAGCATCCGGATAATTATTTTTGAACATGCTAACGCCTCTAAGAATTGCCGGGGGATTATCACCACCAAAACAATCGACCAAAAATCTAGTCATTTTTTTCATCCTCTTTTTTATCCTCATTTTTTAAATTTTTTTCGCAATTTTCGCAAAAAGTTTTTTTACCCTTTAAAAATAAAGGCTCGCCGCATTTTGAGCATACTTCACCACTTGGCATATACCACGAAACAAAATCGCATTTGGGATAATTTGCACAACCATAAAAAACTTTGCCTTTTTTTGATTTTTTCTTGATTATTTCACCGCCGCACCTATGGCATTTTACCCCTATGCCTTGAACAAATTTTTTAATATTTTTGCATTCGGGATACCCAGAGCAGCCTATAAATTTGCCAAATCGGCTGAATTTCACTTCCATTGGAAGCCCGCATTTATCGCAAGTAATATTAATTTCATTTTCTTTGAGCTTTATTTTTAAGCCTTTGGTCAAATCTTTTGCAGTTTCGAGTGTTTTTTCAAAATCTTTGTAAAAATTATCAAGAACTTTATGCCAATCACTCTCGCCGCGTTCGATTTTATCAAGGTCACTTTCCATATTAGATGTAAATTTTATGTTAACGATATCAGGAAAATACTTTTTTATCAAATCATTAACAGCTCTGCCAAGCTCTGTGGGAACAAAAGTTTTGCCCTCCTTTATAACATAATTTCTAAAAATAATCGTCGAAATTATGCTCGCATAAGTCGAAGGCCTGCCAACGCCGTTTTCTTCCAAAAATTTTATAAGTGAAGCCTCGGTAAACCTTGGCGGAGGTTCTGTAAAATGCTGATTGGGTTCGAGTTTTTTAAGCTTACACTCAGCGCCTTCTAAAAGCTCCGGCAATGCTGATTCTTTTTCCTCTTTTTCATCGCGACTTTCTGTATACAGCACAGTAAATCCGTCAAAATGAGGCGTGCAGCCGGAAGAAGTAAAAATATAATCATTTGCCAAAATTTTAACTCTTACCGTATTTTGTACACAATCAGACATCTGGCTTGCGATGAACCTTTCCCATACTAATTTATATATTTTAAACTGGTCAGAAGTCAAGCTATTTTTTATATTTTCAGGCAAAATTTTTGGCATAGTGGGTCTTATGGCCTCGTGAGCATCTTGAGCGTTCGATTTTGCTTTAAAAATTCTTCTTTTGCTCGGCAGATATTCTTTTCCCCACTTATTTAGTATCAATTCTTCCGAAATTTTTCTCGATTCTTCCGAAATTCTCACGGAATCAGTTCTCATATAAGTTATGAGTCCCATGGCGCCTAAATCCGGGAGCTCCACGCCTTCGTAAAGCTCCTGAGCGACTTTCATTGTTCTTTTAGAAGAAAAATTCAGTTTTCTTGCAGCTTCTTGTTGAAGAGTCGAAGTTATAAACGGCGGTGCAGGTTTTTTATGTCTTTTTCCGCGTTTGACTTCTGAAACGATATATTTAGCATCTTCAAGATTTTTGATTATTTCTTGAGTCTGCGATTCATTTTCGAGTTTTATCTGTTTTTCTTTATCACCCCAAAAAAATGCCTTAAAATCTTTTTTAGGAGTTCCGCCCCGCAAATTTGCTGTTAGCGACCAATACTCCTGAGGCTCGAAATTTTCAATTTCCTCTTCCCTATCGTTTATGACTTTAAGGGCAACCGATTGAACCCGACCGGCTGATAATCTTTTTTGAATTTTTTGGCACAAAAAAGGACTTAATTTATACCCTACGATTCTATCTAAGATTCTTCTTGCTTGCTGCGAACCTACCATTAAATCGTTTATCGTTTGTGGATTTTTAATACCGGTTTCGATTCCAAACTTAGTTATTTCATTAAAAAATACCCTGTTTTTAGCGTTTTTGTCAAGTTTTAAGATATACGCCAAGTGCCAAGCAATAGCTTCGCCTTCGCGGTCGGGGTCAGTAGCCAAAAAAATATTTTCGAAACTTGCTGCTTTTTCTTTAAGTTTTTTTACTAATTCTTTTTTTTCTTTTATGATACTGTAAGTGGGTTCAAAATTTTCTTTTATATTTACTCCCAACCGAGTTTTCGGCAAATCCCTCACGTGCCCCATCGACGCCACAACGTCGAATTTAGAGCCCAAATATTTTTTAATAGTCTTAGCTTTTGCAGGCGATTCGACTATAACAAGATTATTTTTTGTCAATTTTGATATCTCCAAAAATAAAAGACTTGTTTTACATTATAATTAAAAGCAATAAAAGTCAATATATTTTATAGTATAGCTAAAAAAAGATAGATATTTCCGCGGCGGCGCCGGAGAATAATTAGTGTCTATTCTTCTTCATCTTTCATTCTTACGGGCAGAACCAAAAAAACAAAAGAATCACCTTGAGTTGGAATTATTTTTATAGGTTTTAGCGCTGAAGTAAATTCCAAAATCACTTCGTCGGTATCGGCGTTTTTTAAAGCATCAATCATATATCTATCGTTAAATGCTATTTCTATAGCCTCTCCTTCAACTTCGGCGCCGAACTCATCGTTTGATTTTCCTGCAGAAGTACTGCACGAAAGTTTAAATACGCCACTGGGGTCTATAATTGCTTTTACCGGATTTTGAAGATGATCATTTATAACCACCGCAACTCTATCCAGCGACGATATCGCATTTTTTACATTTATTTTTACTTTGGTAGAACACTCAGAGGGCACTGCAGAGATATAATCTATAAAATTGCCTTCTAAGAGCCGTGAAAGAAATGTGTAACTCCCAAATTTAAAAAACGCGTAGCGTTCACTTATGTATATTTTTATATCCTGGTCATCTGATATTAACCTTAAAACTTCGGATAATGCCTTGCCCGGAATTATCACTTTAAAGTTATCGGGTATATTAACTTGCTCGTGTCTGACTGCCATTCTGAATCCATCAACAGCAACAACTGTTAAAAGATTATTCTTAAGTTGCCAAAGCTCGCCGGTATGTACACCGGAACTTTCAACATTATCGGCAACCGCAAATATAGTTTGCTGGATTATATTTTTAACAATTTGCGAAGAAATAGTAAGTTCTTTCTCGTCTTCTATCGCCGGGAGCTTTGGAAAATCTTCCGAGGGAATTCCGGCAATAGAAAAATTACACTCAGAGCAGCTGATCAGCACTTCGCTGCCTTGAGTTTCAAATAAAACAGAAGATTCTGGCAGACTTTTTATGATATCAGTAAAAAGCTTTGCCGGAACTACTATTGAACCTTCTTCGGCGTCCGAAACACTAATGGAGGTTTTTATTCCAAACTCCATGTTAAATCCTTCAAATAAAACTTTTGAATCTTTAACTGTTATATTAATGCCTTCCAATGCCGGTATATTTGATTTTGCCGAAACACTCCTCGAAACATTCGTCAGAACTTTTAAAAGAATATTTTTGTTGCTAGTAAACTTCATTTTTCCTCCGAATTATAGTTATAAAGCGATAGTCTTTAATTATATATGATTTTTAAAAAAAATCAATTTTCAAATGCAGTAGCTTCCCTCGGCAGTGCCAAAGAATTTTTATTTTAACGTATGTACTATTTCCTTCGCGCCCATTAAAAAGCGAACAAACTTTGCACAATTTTTTCGTCTTTACTTTAATTAAAGCCTATTAAGTAATATAACACTTTTACTTAAAAAATCAATTATTGTTTTGAAAAATTTATTTTCTCTCCGGCGCCGCCGGAGAGAAACTAAGAACCCGTATTCACAAACGTTTTAACAAAGTGTGTAAGTGAGAAATAATGGTCATAGATTCTGAAGAAGAGACGGAAAATTCATAATCTTTAGAGAGTCTTCTGAAATTATTGAGCCAAGAAAAAGTACGTTCAACAACCTAACGCCAGGGAAGTTTTTCCCATTGATGAGGCTTGATTTTTTCTGAAATATCTACGTCAAGACCTAATCTTTCTTTCACATCATCCAGCATCTGCGCAGAATTTTTGTATGCTCGAG
>JAFSLT010000025.1 GCA_017448285.1 Clostridia bacterium | reverse complement strand
CGCTGAATTTATAAATTCAAAAAGCAAGTTAACAGTCGCTCTCGGCAAAGATATTTCCGGCAAGTGTGTCGTTACGGACCTCGGCAAAATGCCGCATCTTTTAATAGCAGGCTCGACGGGAGCCGGAAAATCAGTTTGTGTCAACTCGTTTATCGTGAGTTTATTATATAAATCCTCTCCTGACGACGTAAAGCTTTTGATGATTGACCCAAAAGTCGTGGAACTCGGCGTATACAACGGTATTCCGCATTTATTAGTACCGGTTGTTACAGACCCCAGGAAATCCGCGGGAGCATTAAATTGGGCGGTCAACGAGATGCTTGGCAGATATAAAATTTTTGCCGAAGTCGGCGTGCGCGATATATCGTCTTATAATTCTTTTGTAGAAAAAAACAAAGACGCGGTCGATAAAAATGGCGAGCCCAGAAATAAAATGGCTCGGATAGTCATAATAATCGACGAACTTTCGGACCTCATGATGGCAGCGCCCAACGAAATTGAAGATTACGTGTGCAGGCTCACGCAAATGGCGCGCGCCGCCGGAATGCATTTGGTAATCGCAACACAAAGGCCGTCAGTTGACGTTATCACAGGAGTGATAAAAGCAAACGTGCCAAGCAGAATTGCATTGGCAGTGTCTTCACAGATAGATTCCAGAACGATTTTAGATATGGGGGGAGCTGAAAAATTGCTCGGTAGGGGAGACATGCTATTTTCACCTCTGGGCGCCATAAAACCTATGAGAGTTCAGGGCTGCTATGTTGACGAGCAAGAAATCGAACGGGTAGTAAATTACGTAAAAGACGGGCTTGAAAACGAATATGACGAATCGATAATTTCAGGAATCGAACGCGGCGCCGAGCAAGGTTTAGATGCACTGCAAATTGCAAATAATGATGAATCCGATAAAGATCCGATGCTTGAAGACGCTATAAAATGCGTTGTTGAACTCGGACAAGCTTCGACTTCGCTTTTACAAAGAAAATTAAGAGTCGGCTATGCAAGAGCCGGCAGATTAGTCGATGAAATGGAAAAAATGGGAATAGTAGGACCGCATGAGGGCTCAAAACCCAGAGCAGTCCTACTATCGTATCAAGCTTCACTTGAAAGGCTTAATCAGATCAAATAAAATATTATAGTGCTTTTATTTGAAAAAAATACATTGAATTGAAGAATTTGGTTTCTCTCCGGTCGCCGACCGGAGGAGTGACTTTTTTCAGAAGATACATTTGAAAAAAGCAATTCTAAAAATAAAAATACGTAAGAATTTCTCTCCGGCTATGCCGGAGAAAATCATGAAGCTATGTATCAAAACTAAGTAAAAGATTTAAATTACCATGCCATGAACCTAGCATAAAATGGATCTCTAACAAGACTTATTTTTTTATCATAATCATGGTACAATTCACTAAGCAGTAATTCATAGTCATTACTATCATTTTTATTGCTATATAAATACCAAAGAACCTCTTCTAAAGTAAATCCAGAACGTTTTGAAACTGCGTGAATATAATCCATAACTGAAGTTGCAGAATTTGCAAACTTCCACACACCGTCCAAAGGACCGGTCCTGTCTCCTTTTTCAGTATCATAAATCAACTTCTGCGCTTCAGGGCTATGCTTATTACTATTGGGCCAAACGCTGCTTACATATTTGAAACCACATTGTTGCAGAATAGCTATATCAAGACTTGTAATAGCATCATATATACTTTCAGCATTATTTCCAATTATCAATTTTATTTTTTCTGAACTATCTGCAAACTTTTCTTCAGGAGTTTTTAATTCCATTCCCACAGTTCTTGTACTTAAAATTTCTGGATTAAAAGTAAATGCACAAGTAAAAGCCAAAATTTTGTAAAATATACAAGGAATTTTTTTCATTTTTATCACCACCTTTCACTTTTTATTATAACAATCAATTTTTAAAATACAACTCAAAACTAATTTCTCCTATTGTTTATTTGAAGTTTCAATAATCTCTCCGGCGGCGCCGGAGAGAATAAATATTACAGATTTCAAAAGAAGTTTAATAAATAAAGTATTTTTGTAAAAGCATTGATAAAAAAGTACAATAATTTATTAAGCGCAATTTTAACGTTCTCTCCGGTAGCGCTGGAGAAGAATTTATCTACATTTTAAAGTAGCCGGTTTTTTGACTGTTTAAAAAATAAAAATATTTTTTATAAGCGACAAAATTTGACAAACATCTGCGTTTTTTTGTTCAAAAATGTTATCAGACTCTTTTTAAGAGGTGAATTCATTAGAACGCATTATATATTTGGACATTTTGCTGGCACTTAATTTATTCGTGAATTATTTTATATTACTTTCGGTTGCCAAATTTTTGTATCTAAAAATTAAAAGATTAAAACTCATTTTGGGCGCGCTTGTAGGGGCAGTTTTTTCACTTTACATATTCTTGCCGGAACAAAGTTTAGTTTTTTCGTTATTTATAAAAATTTTAATGGCAATCATAATAATTGGAAGTTCGTTTGGATTTAAAAATCCTAAATTTTTAAAGCTAATTGTTTGCTTTTGCCTGATGAGCTTTTCTTTTTCCGGACTCAATTTTGTTTTGTGGCTAAACTTTAAGCCCAGCGGAATGGCTTTTAATAATGGTGTTGTGTATTTTAATATCTCCCCTTTAGTTTTAATTGTTTCAACTTTTGCGGCTTATCTTGTTCTTGAACTTATGCATAGATTTTTAGGCAAACACATTTGCAAAGAATCATATTGCCATGTTTTTGTACGATTTGATAAAAAAATTGCAGAATTTGACGCTATGCTTGATACCGGGAATACTTTAAAAGAACCTTTTTCTAATTTGCCGGTAATTTTAGTAAGAAAAAAGGATGTTGAAAATATTTTTGATGAAGATGTATTTAATGAAAATAATAAAATTAATACAAAATTTAGGTTAATTCCGTTTTGTGGAGTGTCTGATTCCGGATTTATTTTTGGTTTTAAGCCAGATTTTGTTAAAATTGAAATGCCTGACGGGAAATCTTTTGAAAAAAACGTTTATTTGGGAATTTGTGAAGAGAAAAATCTTAATAGTTGCTTGGTTGGTCCCGAAGTTTTAGATAATTAAATAAATAAGGTATAAATATGATTTTAAAAAAATATTTGAGTAAATTTTTGGGGAAATTCAATAGAATATATTTAATAATAATAAGATTTTTTAAAAGAAAAATATTTTATATAAATGGACCCGAAGTCTTGCCACCTCCGCTTTCTAAAAAAGAAGAAGAAGAAATTATGCAAAAAATTATTTCTGGCGAGATTACTAATCGTGAAATTTTAATAGTTCGCAATCTTCGTTTGGTGGTTTTTATAGCAAAAAAATTTGAATACGGTTTTTCAAATCTCGAAGATTTAATTTCGATTGGCACAATTGGCTTAATAAAAGCAGTTAAAACTTTTTGCCCGGAAAAAAATATTAAACTTGCAACTTACGCTTCGAGATGCATAGAAAACGAAATTCTTATGTATTTAAGAAAAATTTCTCAAATAAAAGGCGAAGTTTCTATCGAAGAGCCGATAAATACTGATTCCGACGGCAATGAGCTTTCGCTTTCGGACGTTTTAGGGACAGATGCCGATGAATTAAACGTAAAACTTGACCAAGAAGCTGAAAATAAAATTTTAATGGATGTAGTAAATAAATTATCTAAGAGGGAAAAAATAATAATAGAGCTTCGTTTTGGACTTTTTGGTAAAAAAGAGCTTACACAAAAAGAAGTTGCGGATTCTTTGGGGATTTCTCAATCATATATCTCTCGTTTGGAAAAAAAGATAATAAACCGATTAAAGCTTGAAATGAACAAAATTTCTTAGATTATTTTCCTGATTTTGTGGTTTATGCACTAATATTAATCTTGATATTTTTTGAAAATGATGATATATTTTCAAATACGCGTTGAGCGCTTATTTGCAAAGGAGGAGATGTTATGTATTCGAAGAAAACTGTTATTATAAGTCAGGCAGGATTATTTGGAAAGTCAGCGTCAAAATTTATTCGAATTGCGAATAATTTTAAAAGTACCTTGTTTATCGAATATGACAACAAAAGAGCAAATGCCAAGAGCCTTTTAGGTATTCTTTCGTTAGCACTTCCGGGTGGTTGCGAAATAGTAATTACCGGCAATGGTGTTGATGAACACGAAGCTGTTGACAAATTGACGAGATTTATCGCATCCGGGTTTATAAACGAAGAAGAAAACAATGAAGAAGCTGTAGTTGGTGATGTTAAACCCGGAAAATAAATAGATTTATTTTGAAATTAATAACTCCGGCTATGCTGGAGAAAGTTTCTGTTAGGTCTGTTTTTTCAATTGATTTTTTTATTATTTCATATTATAATGAAAGACAGGAATTCTCGTTTAAGACGGTTGGTTCTTGTAGAAAAGCTATTAATTTAGTAATCGCAACCTTTTTCGCAGGTGCGGTTATTTTTTTTATGGATATTATGATTAGAATCTTTTGAAACCAGTACCATATTCTCTCCGGCAGTGCCGGAGAGAATATTTTATTTCAAATCCTAATCTTATTAATATAATTCTTACACTTCACGATCTCTATCATCACTTTAACATTCTTCTCTTTCTTCTCCTTCTTCTCTTTCTTCT
>JAFSLT010000024.1 GCA_017448285.1 Clostridia bacterium | reverse complement strand
TTATGCTTGACAAATTTTTTTATTGTTATATAATTTAAGTGTCGAGCATTATGCTCAAGAAAATAAAATTTCGACAGGAGTTGGTCTACATGAAACGATTCAGCAAGAACAAAACCGCGTTACTTCTAGCCTGTATATCAATGCTGGGTAATAGAACTTCGGCAATGGACACAAGCCCAAAGCCCGCAAAAAAGCCGCAAACCATTGGGGCAGTAGGGGGGGCTGTAACTTCTTCTAAGAAGAGTAATTTAACAAAACTTAAAATCGCAGGAATAATAGGTGGTTCGATTTTAGGCGCTGGTCTGATTTACGAAATTTTGGGAGATACGATTCTTGATGTTCCCACAATTTTAAAATGTATTAAAAACAAAAACAATAATGATCCCAAAACGCCTGAAAAAACAAAACCTATTGAGAATGAAAAGAATATTACTGATAGTCAAAAATTGAAAGAGCCAAACATTGAAAATAGCAAATTTTTAGAATTTTTAGGTGAAAATAAAAAACATGGTAAATTAAAGTTAACTAATGAGGACGGGACTCTTAATATAGAGAATACGAAAAAATTCTTAGAAAATAAAGAAAAACCTAAAGATAAAGAGATGTCTAATGAAGAAATAAACACGATATTAGACAAAATGCTCAAGATTTTAGATAGTTTTGGAAGTAAAGATCCACAATTTTTAAAAGAATACAATGAAGCTGTGAAAGATATAAATGATGAAGAACAAAAGAAGGATATTTATGATTATAAATTACGAGATTTTAGACGCCAAAACAAAGGAAAATATTATAAGAATATTAAAATAGAGTATATTAATGGTGGACCCTACGATAGTAGTAGTAGTGAGTGGTTCGCTTTCGAAAATGTGATTAACTTTTTTCCTAAACGCTTAATGTCTTTTAAAAATGCTGAAATTAAAGCTGAGTTTAATGCAAAATTTACTAATAATTCTGTTAAGTATGAAGGCGGTGATCGGACTTGGAAACTTGAGCTAATTAATGATAACAGTTTGTGCGTTCAGGAATGGCGATTTAATGGTGTTGATAGAACCTATTGCATAAAGTTAACGCTTTGCGAATGATAACAAGGGAGAATCATTTTCTCCCTAAGTTGTAATTGTCTTTTGTCTTATCTTGCAGCTCGTGCAATGGACTTAATTTTGTTTCATAACGATAATCTTCGCCTTTTTGTTTAATATACGAATTAATAAATTCATGCGAGGGGACTTCATTTTCATTGTTGTTAATTTTTTCTTGAAATTTGAAAAAATCCGAGGATTTTGAAATATCGCCGACTTTTGCATAGCCTTCCTTATCCGAAGTATTATCGGCAGTATTTTTTAAAATATCTCTTATATATTCTATATTTGAGCCGAGTTTTAAAAGCGGCGGGAATGCACCGCCTGGGATTACTTGTTGCCAATCTTTTTTTTCATAAATTTTCAAAAGCTCGGCAGCTTTGTGCAGGTGCGAAACTTCTTGCATAAAAAATTGTTCCCAAATTTTTTTGATTTTTTCGTCAGTTTCGTCTTTAAAACAAGAATAATACAAATAACATTCGGTATATTCATGACATAAAAGATTTTCAAACCAGCTCATATTTGGGTCCATAAGACTTTCATATTGCGTAACGTGCTCTTCTTCAACAAGACCGATTTCTTGATAAATTTTGCGGCCGCTATCTGATTCATAAAATCCGGCAATGTTCATATAATAATTCATTGTTTGCTGCTCCGCGGCAGTAATTATCGCAACATTTAGCCTTGTTGTAGGACTTGCAGTTTTGGCGTTTATATGATTTTTAATATTGTCGTAAGGGTGCCTGTGATGCGAAATAGTAGGTCTGCCGGGCATAATTTCGGTGTATTTTCCGACCAATTTTTCGGCATGAATACCATGTTCGAGTTCCAGCAAATCAGAATATCTGTAAAGATGGTCAAAATCTTCGAGAAGTGCAAAATCGAGCGCTGATTTTACATTTATATCAGTTTCACGTTTAGCAAGAACTGCGGTTAAATCTATGGCAAGCTGTTCGTAGCTGATCGTAGTTTCAAGAATAGTTTCGTTAATAGGTCTTAAAGTAGCAATTCTTTTTTGCTGTTGTTTTTCGATATATCTTGCAAGCGCGAGCTCTCGTTTAATATCGTTATTATCGCAATTTCTTGCAAATTGATGCGAGAACCAATTGGCTTCGTATTCTGTGCCGTTCATTAAAATTACTCGGGTTTTGGTATAGGGGTCAACTTCGTTTTTATTGTATGAATAATCATAGAGTTCGTTCCAGCTTTTAATGGTATCAAAAATTTTTACCGGTTTTTCGTCAAATGGATTCAAATGAATTCCTCCTTTTAGGTTTACAGTAATATTGTTTCTTTCTATTTGAAAAATATACCAATACTTTTTTGAAAAATTAGAAAATTCTCTCCGGCAACGCCGGAGAGAAGTTTTTCTATATTTTGCAATATCTTGTGTTTTTAATAGTTGACAAGCATTGCGATTATTGATAGAATGAATATATTCTTAGAGAGGTGTTGCTATGAAAAGATTTGGTAAGAATAAAATCGCGTTGTTTCTTGCGTTCGCATCGGTTTTGAGTGGTAAAACTCAGGCTATGAATGAACCCAAAAGCCATCAAATCCTTGCGGCAGTAGGGGGGCGGCTAGTAAGAATCAAAATGGTGGATTTGTTAATTGGGTGAAAAACCACAAATGGCAATTAGTAGCCGGTACATTAACAACTGCTACGGTAGTTACATTAGCAGCTTTAGGTATTAAATATTTAATTCCAAAAAATAAAGAAGAGCCTAAAAAAGAGCCTAAAAAAGAAGAGCTTAAGGAAGAAGAGCACGAACCTAAAAAAAAACCAAAGAAGAACTCAAAAAAGTAGAACTCAAAAAAAAAGAGCCTAAAAAAGAAGAACCTAAAAAAGAAGAACCTAAAAAAGAAGAGCTTAAAGAAGAAGAGCACGAACCTAAAGAAGAAACCAAAGAAGAACTCAAAAAAGAAGAACCTAAAAAAGAAGAGGCCAAAAAAGAAGAGCCTAAAAAAGAAGATTCCCAAGAAGTTGATGCCGTAGATTATATTTTGTGTAAAGCTGATGAAAAAATGAAAAAATATATATCAAATGAATTAAATAATATTAGTAAGGAATCTATAGAAGTGCACAAATCGCGTGCTCAGAAAATTTTGAAAATGATAAAGTCTTATTTTAATAAAATTAGAGAAAATAATTATCAATGTACAAATCACATCGGGAAATTAATAGATTATTTTAATGGCACTAAAAAAATGCAAAGTAAAGATATATATCTTCGTTGTAATACAAGCTATTTACTTACTATTTTAGATTTTGATAAGTGTTCGTGTTATATAGAAGTTGCTAAGTGTGTATCTAGTAGTGAATTAAATTTAAAGATTATTGTAGTTAACGAGTGTATAAGAAAAAAACCTGCATACAAATACCGTATACCGGAAGACAGGGCGGGCAAAGTCAAGTATCTATATGAAAAAGACCTTTTAGGAGAATAGGGGAATAAACTGTACCCAATAGGGTGGACAGGAAAAGAGGAAGGGATTTTCTGAGGAATTAGATAACATATAAAAAAATAAAAAATAATTGCTATATTTTAAATGATTGAAAAATCCCAAATCGTAGACACCTTATAAAATGGAAATACTCAAATAAATAGACAGTAATTGGAAGTGGTTGTAAACATACTGTGGACATGTATAAAAGGTAAATTACATACAAAATAGACATAATCTAAAAGGTATAAGGTGCTGAAAAGTAGACAGCAGTAAAAGGTCCACAAACTTAAAAATGAACATTGAGTATTTCTAAAATTAGTAAAATATTGAGAGGCTGAAATGCGAGAATATACGGCAAAAGAAATGAAGGTCTTAAAGGCAAATCCATATACATTCAAGGTGACAAAAAATAAACTTTACTTCACCGCGAGGTTCAAAGAAGCTTTTTGGAATGCATATCAGGCGGGAATGTCGCCTAGAAAAATTATAGAAGAGTTGGGGTATGATCTCGAAATGTTTGGTCAGAAACAGATTGACAGTATTGTGCAAAGAATTAAATATCAGGCAGAAAATGGCAGAGGATTCTGTCAGGGGGAAAATCATGAACGCCGAAAAAATTATGAACTGCCAGTTTTAGAAAATATTTCAGTCGAATCGAAAAATCTTGCAAATATATTGAATGAATTAAAATACCTGCGCCAAGAAGTTGATTTTCTAAAAAAAATTATCAAGACGTTAAATACAATTAGAAGGAAATCTTAATGAGTGTCGGATGGAAGTTTGAAGTTATTCAAAAAACATTGCAAAAAAACGATAATCAACTAAATGTCACTATGCTTTGCGATATAGCAGGCGTGTCCCGATCGGGATATTACAGATGGATAAATTCAGCAAACACAAGAGCTGAAAAAGAGAAAAAAGATAATGCTGACTTTGAATTAATTTTAAAAGTATACAAGCAACGCGGTTATAGCAAAGGCGCACGAGGAATTTACATGTGTATGATTCATTGGGATGAACCGATCGTTATGAACTTGAAGAAGATAAGGCGTCTTATGGATAAATACAAATTGGAATGCCCTGTAAGAAAAGCAAATCCATATAGAAGAATGGCAAAAAATATGAAAACAAACCATATAGCTAAAAATCTTTTGGACCGTAAATTTACAGAATATGGCCCTCGAAAAGTATTGCTTACAGATATTACTTATATTCCGTACAATGTCAAAAAAAAGTAATTTTTGGGATAATGCTCCACAGGAAAATTTTTTTGGGCACATGAAAGATGAAATAAATGTCAGTAAATGTAAAAAATTCAATGAGGTAAAGGCGATTATTGACGATTGGTTAGATTATTATAACAACGAACGCTACCAATGGCATTTGGCTAAACTTTCTCCTAGTGAATACTACAATTACATAAAAACTGGAATTTACCCTCTTAGCAATTTAAAAAATGTCCTTGACAAGGGGGACAGTTCATTTTTATTTCCTAAATATTTTTCCCTTTTCTATATATTTTGGCAATACCGTGCAAGTTAAGCACTTGACATAATGTTATTATATGTTATAATACAAACAGTGGCGCTTGGTTTCGCCATCGTTTGTATGACTAAAATTAAAGAGGTGATTTTTATGAGCAAAAAAGAATTAAAAGAGAATGAAATAAATAAAATTAGCGCAGGATCAGATATGGGGGACGCTGGTAATATAGTGACAGGTGCAATAATGTTAGCAGGAGGCGTTGCAATGCTTGGCCACACCATTAAACATGCTGTTAAAAAGAAAAGTTGGTCAGGATTTCATACGATAATTGCAACTGCGTCAGCTCTATTTGCAGCAGCCAGTATGTTTAAATTTAATAAAGTCAGTAAAGACGAAAATTAAAATAATTAAGGAGAAAAATTAAAATTGAAAATAGCTAACTGGTCTAAAACACTTAAAAACAATTTTTTATTTCAGGCTGTGTCAGATAAACTTGAGGAGTTTAAAGAAAAAAATCCTGAAAAAGAAGTAATTAACATGGGTATTGGTGATGTGAGCCTTCCGCTTGCTAGTGAGGTTATCAGGGCTTGCATCTCGGCCACTAATGAAATGGGCAAAAGCTCGTCATTTAGAGGTTACAGCCCGAACGGTGGATATGATTTTTTAAAACTAAAAATCAAAGATGAATATAAAAATCTTGGGATTTTAGTAAACACGGATGAAATTTTTATAAGTGACGGCGCAAAAAGTGATATGTCGAATATTTTGGATATTTTTTCATCCGATAATACATGTTTGATTCCTGACCCTGTATATCCCGTTTATTTGGATACGAGTATAATGAATGGCATGAAAATTGAGTTTGCAAACGCTGTAGAACAAAATAATTTTTTGCCGGAACCGGATTTTAATAAAAAAGTAGATATAATATACATATGTTCTCCGAATAATCCTACCGGTGCTGCATATACTAAAATTCAAATGAAGAGATGGATAGATTATGCAAACTCATGCGGAGCAGTTATTCTCTACGATGCCGCGTATGAGTCTTTTATCGAAGATGATAATTTTTGCCGAAGCATTTTTGAAATTCCCGAAAGCAAAACTTGCGCAATAGAATTTAAATCTTTTTCAAAATCCGCAGGATTTACTGGTATGCGCTGTGGTTATAGCATTGTTCCGAAAGAATTAAAAAGAGAAAATGTAAGTTTAAATTATTTATGGACCAGAAGGCATTCGACAAAGTTTAACGGCGTGCCTTATATAATTCAGCGTGCGGCAGAAGCGAGCTTATCGGAAGCAGGCAAGAAAGAGTGCCAAAAATCGATTAAATATTATAAAGAAAATGCTCAAATATTGGCAAAAACTTTTAATCAATTGTCTATAAAATTCTTTGGCGGATTAAATTCGCCTTATTTATGGATAAAGTGCCCAAATAATATGAATTCATGGGAATTTTTTGATTATCTTCTGCAAAATTTGAACATAATAGGAACTCCTGGTAGCGGTTTTGGCAAAAATGGAGAAAATTATTTCAGATTTAGTTGCTTTGCATCGCGCGAAGATGTTCAAAAAGCTTGTAGTAAATTAACAGGCTCATTTTAAAAATTAACTAAAAGAGTTCTCTCCGGCGATGCCGGAGGGATATCTGTACTTTTTAGCAATGCCAAATAAAAAAGTCAATTGAAACTTCAAAAATTTTTTGTTATTATGAATCTATGCAAGGGCATGTCCGAAAAGGGCAGTTGGTCACTCCTCTTATTTATGATATTTTTAATTATAATTTTAATAAAATAATAGTCATTCAATGTATGAATTGAACGACCAGATTCTTTTCAACACAGGACTAACCGCCTTTTAAGCGGATCTCTTGTTGTTATTATATAAAATAAATTCAAAAAAATCAATTGAAAAATCAAAAAAACAATACTGAAAGTGTGTAGATAATAATAATTCATAGAAGGTTATGTGTACAAATATAGCAATATAAAAGATTTACATCATTTTCTCCGGCAGCGTCGGAGAAAATATCTGTCTTTTTTTAGCAATGCCTTTCCCTTGGCAAGATTGATTTTTTAATAGCAAAAGTCTATAATTAAAGTATTAAACATTGGGAGGTAATAAATGAGCAATACCAAGGATTTAAAAGAAAAATTATTCTGCCCGAAAAAAAATTTATATTTGAAAATCGACGATGAGCAGTTTAAAAAAGCACAGGATTTTTCTGAAAATTATAAAAATTTTTTGAATTCATCCAAAACCGAGAGAGAAGCTACAGCATTTTTTGTACAAAAAGCAAAAGAAAACGGCTTTGAAGAGCTCAGTTTAGATAAAAAATATACTCCTGGAGATAAAGTTTTTAGGGTAAATAGAAATAAATCGGTCGTACTTGCAGTTATTGGAGAAAATAATTCGCGCGAAGGCTTTAATGTAGCAGTTTCGCATATAGATTCTCCACGAATCGATTTAAAGCCCAATCCGCTCTACGAAAATAACGAAATGGCGTTTTTTAAAACTCATTATTATGGCGGTATTAAAAAATATCAGTGGACTGCTATCCCGCTTTCGCTTCATGGTAAAATTATTTTAAAAAATCAAGAATCAATCGAAGTTTCGATAGGCGAAAATGAAAGCGAACCGTGTTTTTATATTTCAGATTTACTCCCGCATTTGGCAAGAGAGCAAATGTCCAAGACTATGTCTAAAGCCATCGAGGGTGAGAGCTTAAATGTTTTAATCGGAAGTTTGCCGTTTAAGTCTGATTCGGGTTCGGAGCTTGTAAAACTTAATATTTTAAAAATTTTAAACGAAAAATATGGTATAATTGAACGCGATTTATCTTTTGCCGAACTTGAACTCGTTCCGGTATTTAAAGCACGCGATATTGGTTTTGACAGAAGTTTAATCGGTGGTTATGGTCACGACGACAGGTGCTGTGCTTTTCCGGCATTCGAAGCAATTTTAAGTGCTGAGAAGCCTAAAAAAACTTGCGTCGTAATGCTTGCGGATAAGGAAGAAATAGGCAGTGATGGCAATACGGGCATGAAATCTTCATTTTTTAGGTATTTTTTAGCAGATTTGGCATCAATCGACGGAATTAAAACTCGGCACGCACTTTCAAAATCCAAAGCATTATCGGCCGATGTTGATGCCGCGTTTGACCCGAATTACCCTTCAAATTTTGATTCTCTTAACAGTTCGTTTATAAATCGCGGAGTGGTGATAACAAAATATACAGGTTCTGGGGGAAAGGCGGGAGCTTCGGACGCTTCAGCAGAATTTATTGGGTATTTACGAAAAATTTTTGAAGAAAATAATGTTAATTATCAATTCGGTCAGCTCGGCAAAGTGGATACCGGCGGTGGAGGAACGGTTGCCAAGTATGTTGCAAATTTGAATATCGATGTTGTAGATGTTGGAATTCCTGTGCTTTCAATGCACTCGCCTTTTGAAGTTATTTCTAAACTTGATTTATATGAAATGTTCAAGGCGGTAAAATCATTTTTTAAATAAAACTGTGAGGAACCATAGTGAAAGATGTAATCAAGGAAATTCTTGAAGCAAACGAAAAGGCAAAAAATGATATAGAAAATGTTGAAAAATTAAAACTTGAATCGGCGCAGCGTGTTAAGGATATGCTGAATTCGCGCCGTTTGGAGTATATCGACAAAGCTAAGATGAATATAAAAGTCATAAAAAAAATCGAAGTTTCAAAAGCCGAAGTCGAAATGAAAAGAATAGAAAAAGAATGTGAAGATATTTTGGGTCGTATAGAAAAAATTTATCTTGAAAATAAAGATTTGTGGGTTGATACTATTTTTAATAATGTTGTAGGCCAATTATGACTAATTTTTTATCTAATGCAGTTATTGTAAAAATTAGAGCAAGGTATGCCAAAAGGCTTGTGCGCGAAGATTATGAAAACCTTGTCACTTGCAGTGGTGTATCCGAAATTGCTGCGTATTTAAAAAATAAACAAACTTATCATGAATCTCTTTTAAATATTGATGATAAAAATGTGAGAAGAAGCTTTTTGGAATCTGTTTTAAATCAGTATTTTTTTGAAGATTTGGCAAGTATTGCCAAATACGATTTAACTTTTGGACGTAAAATATTTAAATATATACTAAAAAAATTCGAAATCAGGCAAATAAACAGATTTTTAATTTTTTTAAAATCGGGCGATGTTTCAAAATTTGAGTGTAGCTTTCCTAAATTTTTAAAATCAAGGTCAAAAGTAAAGTTTGATAGTTTTAATAAAGCAAAAAATTACAATGATTTGTTGAATGCTGTTTATAAAACCGAATATTATGAGATTTTAAAATCAAATATAGATGAAAACTTAAATTTTGATATTAATAAAATTGAAACTGAGCTTTATAACAATATTTTTTCGATGTTTTTTGAAGCAATCAATAAGTTAAATTCGAAAGTTAAAACAAAAATAAAAAAATTTTTGTACTCCTGTGTGGATGTTTCCAATGCAATAAGAATAGCTCGAGCAAAAAAGTTTTACAGTGCTGACGATAATTTTATTTCTGGTATAACTTTCAGTTTTGGAGATTACAAGTTTTTAAAATATAATTTTTTAAAAGATTCGAATTTTTCAGATTTCAGTTTTATTGATGATAGTATCGATTCGATTCAGAAACTTGAAAAGTTTTCAAAAATAATGCGCTTTAAATGGTCGAGAAAAAATATACGATATTCTGATATCTCAGAAGTTGTCGGGTTTTCATATGTTTTTTTAAAAGAGATGGAAATTTCGAATGTTATTAATATAATTGAAGGTGTCAGGTACGGTATTTCAAAGGAAAAAATTCGGCAGTTGCTTATTTTATAGGAGTTTTTAAAAATGTCTGTTGTTAATATGCGGCTTGTTAGCGTGATAGGATTTATAAATGAACTTGATTCAGCGGCGCTTGCGTGCGCTTCGCTGTGCGCTTTTGAGCCGGATGTTGTTGATAAGTTTTTCAAAGATGCCAATAAATTCAGCCCTTTTATCAATGTAAATGACGCTATTTCGTATGAAAATATGCTAAATGAAACAGTTGGCAAAATAAATAAAAAAATTTCTAAATCAAACAATAATGATTTGATGCCTAAAAAACAGATTGCCAAATATATAATTTCGTTTAAAGAAAAATGCGATAAAATTATTAATAAAATTAATTTTTATAATAACGAAATTAGCTTAAACAATAGTGTTATTAATGATTTAAAGTATTTTAAAAATTTAAATTATGGTATTAAAAGATTTAAAGATTTTGAATATATGAGCGTTAAATTTGTAAAAATTTTTAAGCCTGATTTTCAAAAATTAATTTTGCCCGAAAGTGACGATAAATTTATTATTGAAAAAATTTCGGAGGATAATGAAAATTATTATTGCGTAATTTTTATTTCTAAAGAATTCGAAAACGAAATTAATTCTGTTTTTAAAAAGATTAAGTTGAGCGAAGTGGGAATTTCTAATTTGGAGTTTACTCCTCAGCAAGAAATTGATAAATTAAAATTAAAAAATAAGATGATAGATGCTGAGATTTATAAGTTAAAAGACGGGATAGAAAAATTTTGGGAACATCAAAAATCATCTTGTGCTAAAGTGTATTCGTGTTTAAAACAATATGAAAAATGTGAGCAAATAAAAAGTTTTGCCAAAACTTATAATGATAATTTTGTATTGGTTGGCTGGGTACCGGAGTTTAAAATTCAAGAAATTTCGGAAAAACTTGATAAAATTTCAAGAGTAGAATACTTTGTGGAATCCGGCGACGAACTTTTAAAATTTTCTCCCCCAACAAAGCTCAAGAATAGAAATATTTTTTCGCCGTTTGAATTTTTCGTTTCCACCTACGGTCTGCCGAAATATTCAGATATCGACCCGACGTTGTTTGTGGCAATTACTTACACGATAATTTTTGGCATCATGTTTGCAGATGTCGGCCAAGGTTTGTTGCTTGCGCTTTTTGGCCTTTTTTTAAGCAAATTTAAAAAAATAGGTTTAGGCAAAGTGATGGTAACCTGTGGAATATCGTCGTCAGTGTTTGGATTTATTTTTGGCTCGGTTTTCGGATTCGAAGAAGCATTAAATCCGATTTATAATGTTATTAATTTTCAACCGATAAGAGTTATGGAATCGCCGATGAAAATAATAATTTCTTCGATATGCATTGGCATTTTTTGTTTAATTTTGGCGATGTGCGCAAATATTTATTCTCTTTTGAAAAAAAACGATGCTTTGGAGGCGATTCTTTCGCATAGCGGCGCTTGCGGAATTGTGCTTTATTCTTCGCTTATTTTATTACTTTTGAACACTTTAAGCATTGTGGCGGTGAATCCTATTATTTTAGAATTAATCATAATTTTGGCTTTAATTTTTATTTTTTTAAAAGAATTTATCAAAAACCGAGTTTATAAGCATGAAAAGATCAGCTGGGGGGATTATATAATTTCACAGTTTTTTGAACTTTTTGAGATAATTTTGGGTTATTTTACGAATACTATTTCGTTTATAAGAATTGGTGTATTTATTTTTGTTCATGCCGGAATGATGATGGTTGTGTTCAGTCTTGCAAAAATGACGGGGCAATATTTGCTCACAGTAATTTTGGGGAACTTATTTGTAACGGGTTTTGAGGCGCTTTTGGTAGGAATGCAAGTGATGAGGCTCCAATTTTGTGAACTTTTTGGCAGATTTTTCGAAGGCGGCGGCCGAGAATTTAAACCCATAATTGCAGATATCAGAATTCTTTCGAAACCGAAAAATTAAATTTTAAAAAATTTTATCCGGCATTACCAGAAGAAATGTTAACAAATTTTTTTACTGTTGTATAATTTAAACGTGTTGGCTTTTTAGCTAAACACGCAAATTTTTAATTTAAGGAGTTGATTTTTATGGCAAGATTCGGTAAGGATAAAATTGCATTATTTCTCGCTTGCGCATCAATTTTGGGTGGCAAAACTTCTTTGGCGGCTGTAAAGCCTAATTCAGTAGGGGGGGCAGTAAATTCTTCTAAAAAAATGAGCAGTTTAGCCAAAGGTTTTACTATTGGCGGCTTACTTTTGGGTGCTGGTTTATTAGGTTACGAAGTTTTAGGTGATACAGTTATTGATAAAGCCCCTACACTTTTAAAGCTCATCAGAGGTAAAAATCAGGAAAAAACCGGACAAAAACTTGGCGACAAAACTAAAAAAAATTTTGGACCGTATTATGAACAAAATTGGCAAAAAATAAAAGCGCTTAATACTACGAATGACAAAGAAACTAATTATCTTATAGAGATGTGCCAGGAATTTGTTGAATTAACCAATGAAAAAGAATGGCTTGCTATGATGAAAATAAAGGATGAAAACGTTACGGAGAATAATGCTGTTAAAGATGAGTTTAAAAAGGAACATGGAGATAGCGTTGAAGATTGTATTAAATTTTTGCGCGGCGATGCCAAGATTTATTATGATGTTAGTATTGAAAACCACGAACTTCACATTAAGTTGAGCAATATAGAAAAATACGTGATTAATGTATTGCAATTAGAAGACGGCAGTGTTGTTTTGAAATTATATAAATACAATATGGCCATGGAATTTAATGTAGATTTTTTAATAAAAAAAGGTGATGCCAAAAAATAAAAAATATTTTAATGATTTATTACAGAAAGTTATGTATTTGTCATAAATTTAAGTATTCTCTTCAGAATCGCCGGAGGCTGCTTTTTTTGTAATACCTAATACCTAATTTTTTGATTTTTATATACTTTTTTCGATATTTTTCTTGACAAAAATAAAATTTGTAATATAATTAATAATGGTGTGCTTGGTTTAATGATTATTGATTGCACACAATATTATTTTATACTTGAGGGGGAATTTTTATGTCAAAATTCAGTAAAAGACAAATTGCACTTACTATGGCATTCGCATCGTTATTGGGAGGTAAATCTTCTGCTTTAGATAAATCTTTGGATTATAAAGCTATTGGCAATCAAAAACTCAATGCCAATGATAAAGTTTCGGGCAAAATAAGTACCGGCAAAATATTGGCGTTTTTAATACCTACTGTAGTTGTCAGCGCAGTAGTAGCCAACGAGATTTTCAATAAAAAATATAATATAAGGAGTTTTTATAAAAAGTATATTGCAAAAAGTAATGATGAAAAGCCAAAGGATGACAATGAGAAAAAAGAGAAACAAAATAGTGAAATAACAAATATTGAAAATAATATTAATAACATCGATAAAGATGAGACAATCAAAAATCTCAATATTAATAATGATATAAAAAATAAAACAAATGTTAATAATAATCTAATAATAGAAAGTAACATTAAAATTCATGCAGATAACACTGAGAATAACATAAAAAACGCATTGGGTAAATGGAGTAACACGTGTTATGAAGCATTCAAGAAAGCGTGTGATGACAAAGGCATTAAAAGTGAGGAGGAAATATTAAAGATAGCGGGTATTTTCAGTAAAGTAGCAGATCGTTTATCTAATTATAAAATGCAAGATAATAACGACAGACAAACATTTGGAGCTCTTGTAGGTTTATTTAAAGAGCAAAAGACGGTAATATCAATTGAAATACCAAAAAATGAGGAATTTAAAATTAAAATTAGCTCCCAAACCTTTACAATTAAAATTGGAAAACAAAATAAGTTTGAAATTCGAGTCGACAAAGATAGAAACGGCGAATGGTGTGCCAATACTCTCAATTTAACATTAAAATAATTTAATCGCTATTTGCAAGCCCGTCAAGCGCTTTGGCCTCACGAATTCTTTTGGTAGGTTCTGCGGCTGCGTAAACTTTCGGGACTTCACCGACGATAACTGTTTCAGCAATCGTTATATTGGTTTTGACGTTTGTTTCCACTGGATAACCGGGTATAATTGCAGCAATATTTACATTTGTATTTAGATTAATCCTATGTTTAGTTTGGTTTATGCCGGCCTCAGAGAGTTCACTTTCAAAATCGGTTGCAACATTGCCGGTCACAAAAAGTTTAACGGTGATTATCGGCCCAGAACCGCTAAAAAGTTCCGTACCCAAAATTGCGCCAAGAGGTATTTTTATCTTTTTAATTTCTTCTTTGTTGAGCTCGTTAGATATTGCATTGCTAAGGCTCGAGCGCAAGCAGTTAATTTTTTGAACATTTGTGGTAATACCTAGCAGCTTACCCTCTTCAGCACGCTCAATTTGAACAATATCGGAATATTTAAAATTTTGCGTGCCAAGCTCCCTATTGACGGCATTATCAATGGCATTAACCGCCACAGACCTCGCCTTGTCAGCCATTATCGACTTGATTATCGGTCTTAGCCTTAAATCTAGTAGAACTAAAATAGTTAAAATTACCATTAAAAATATAATTATTTTAGTTTTTTTGTTTATTTTTTTGCATTTAGTCAAATAAAATCACCAATCAACATTATTTTATAGAAAAAAATCATAATGTTGACAAACGGGGTTACACAATTTCCTAATGCCTTGGAGATGTCGGAGTTGATTTTTTCAATGTTTCAGTTTATAATAATTGGTCATTGATCGACGAATTTTTTTATTTAACTTTTTGGGAGTATGTATGAAGATAAGTTTTGATTGGCTATTTTTTTTAGTATTTACTTTAATATATATAATTATTGACGGACATTTTGTAAGAAATTTTGGACCAGAAAAATATCAAAGCGTGATAGCTGATACAATAATTTCTTTATTATTATTAAATGTGATAATTTTTTATAAAAAATGTTCATATTACGGACTTAAAAAAGTTAAAAATCCAAAAAAATATTTATATTTTTGTCCACTCATTTTAATTGCTTCTCTCAACTTATGGAATGGCTTAAACATAAACAATAATTATTATGAAATTTTATTTTTTATTTTAAGAATGATAAATATAGGATTTATTGAAGAAATTATTTTTAGAGGATTTTTATTTAGAGCTTTGGAAAAACATGGGATAAATAAAGCTGCGATTATTAGTAGTATTGTATTTGGAATAGGCCATATTTTAAATTTATTTTGTGGCGCTGAGTTAATTTGGATTTTTGTTCAAATATTTTATTCATTTTCAATTGGATATTTATATGCAATTATATTTTACAAAAGTGGTTCTTTGTTGCCATGTATTATTACCCATCAAATAGTAAATTCACTGTGTATATTTAATATAAGAAATAATTTATCAACTTATGCTTTTCCTATTGTTATGATAGTGACGTCTATTATTTATTCAATTTATATAAAAAAACTTCCTGATTAAAGTTTAAATCCAAAATATTAACAAGGTGAGTTTCTCGTTCGTATTGGACCAATTTGTTAATCGCTCAAACTAAAAATATCATATTAAACACTTGAAATTACACAAGTTCTTTCCCAGTGTTGCTAAAGAAAGTTTATCTCCGGCGGCGCCGGAGGAAATATCTATTCTTTTTTAGCACTATCTATTTTTCATGCGCTAACTGAGAAAAAATTTATGATAAAAAACACCTTGTAACCAGTATGACTTTTTGAACTTTTAGGCGAATATTTTCAAAATAATCGATTAATTGCCCAAAAAAGTGTTGCATTTTAAAAGGTGGATGTTTATAATGGGAATGCACAATATTGGGCGATGATCATTGGGTTTTACGCCGGTAGCTCAGCAGGATAGAGCAACTGCCTTCTAAGCAGTAGGTCGGGGGTTCGAATCCCTTTCGGCGTGCCAGTGGTGGATATAGCTCAGTTGGCTAGAGCGCCAGATTGTGACTCTGGAGGCCGCCGGTTCAAGCCCGGTTATCCACCCCATGGGCTGTCGCCAAGCGGTAAGGCAACGGGCTCTGACCCCGTCATTTCGCTGGTCCGAATCCAGCCAGCCCAGCCAGTTTGTATTGGGATGTAGCCAAGTGGTAAGGCAACGGACTTTGACTCCGTCATTCGTTGGTTCGAATCCAGCCATCCCAGCCATGAGGATTAAAATTTAATTTTTTTTCGATGAGGCTCTGCAAAGCATAACGAGATTTCTCTCTGACATGCTGTAGAAAATTTTGGTCATGCGCTAAAGTAAATATAAAAAATCGAATTTGGATGGTGAAAAACGCAAGAGTATTAATTAATTGATGTTATGGAATTCTCTTATAAACTATCTTATACCATGACCAAAATTTTATGCTTTTTTATTTAAAATATGATCTTTATTATTTATATTTTATATATATTACACTTCTTTCGAAACTTAAAAATAAATCATAAATACACTCTTACACTCTCCGGCGTCGTCGGAGAGAATATCTTCTGCCAGTTTCAAAAGAGTCTTTTAAATTCAAATTTTGGTCTGCAAAAGAACTATAGTAGTTATACTTGAAAAAAAGGCACTCTCTCCGACCGTCGGTTTAAGAGAAACTAAATTCTTCAAGACAACATGTTACCTTTTTCAAATGAAAGTACTATACTGTTAAATAAAATTAGCGCTGCCAAAAGTAATAATGCAATTTTGTTTTTGCCAAATTTTAATACAAAAATTTTCTCTGCTGATTTTAAAATATATGTGTATAATGCATTAACTTAATTATAAAATATAAAAAATTATTTTGTCAAAAAAACAAAATAAACATTTCTGAAAAATTATGATCTCTCCGGTGTGGCCAAAAAAAGGGCAACAGACTTGATTTTTTTAATTATTGTGTGTAAAATCACATATACTGTTACTGTTTTAGATATTAAATTTTATGAGGTAGCATCCATGATTACAAAATTGCTTTTACTTTGTGGCGGACCTTCACCGGAAAGAAATATTTCGCTCAACTCTGCACGAACTGTTTATGACCATCTTGAAAAAGAATTTGATATTGATATAGTTTTTATAGATAAAAATCTTAAAAAATTTGCAATCAGCGGCGGTTTTTTATACTCAAATACTACCACGGATTTTGATTTTAAGCTTAAAAACGAAGGCACTGAGCTGAATGAACACGAATTTGAACAAAAGTTAAAAAATTCTGATATAATCCTCCCGATAATGCATGGTGAATATGCCGAAGATGGGCAAATTCAAAAAGAATTTGAAAAATTAAAGATACCATTTATAGGTCCGGGTTCTGAAACATGTGAAAAAATTTATGATAAAAAAAATGCTGAAGATTTTTTACAAAAAAACGGTTTTTTTACTGTTCCTAAAATTTTTATTAATAAAAAAACAAATTTAAAAAATCAAATTTCAGATTTTTGCGAAAAAAACGGCTTAAAAGAATTCATTGTAAAACCGGTTCGGGGCGGTTCTTCGTTTGGAATAAGACATATAAAAAATGTTGACGATGCTGTAAATTACATAAATAATAGTCAAGATTACAACGATTTTGTGGTTGAAAAGCGCTGTTTAGGAAAAGAATTTACAGTTATAGTTTTGCAAAATAAAAATACTCCCGTGGCACTTATGCCGACTGAAATTGAAGTAAAAGACAAAGAAAATATAATTTTTGACACAAGACGTAAATATCTTGCAACTAATGAAACTCATTATCACTGCCCTCCGAGGTTTTCAACCGAAATAATAAATAAAATACGTGAAAATTCCGAGAAATTATTTTCACTCGCAAATGCCAATGATTTTCTTAGAATCGACGGCTGGCTTTTGGATGACGGTAATCTATATTTTTCCGATTTTAATCCGATAAGCGGCATGGAACAAAACAGTTTTATTTTTCAGCAATCATCGAAAATAGGCATGACGCACAAAGAAGTTTTAAATTTTATAATAGATTCATGCGCTTTTAGAAATAATATCAAAATTAATAAGAAAAATGTCATTAAATCTAAAAATTTAAAAAAAGTTAATATAATTTTTGGCGGAACAACTTCTGAAAGACAAGTTTCGCTCTTGAGTGGTTCTAATGTTTGGCTCAAGTTATTAAAATCCGATAATCTAAATGTAACTCCGTTTTTGCTTTACAAAGAGGATATGAGCCTAAATGACGCTTTGCAAAATTTTAAAGTTTTAAAACTACCGTATTATATGGTTTTAAATCATACGGTCGAAGAAATTATTTATCAATACAGGCACGATAACAGTGAGTTCGATGATTACATAAATAATATAAGAAAAAAATTAAATTTAAATCAAATTAAATTTGAACATCCTGAAAGTTATACTCTTTTAAATTTTTTAAAAACATGCCAAAAAAATAAAGCTTATCTATTTATCGCATTACATGGTGGATTTGGTGAAAATGGCGATTTTCAAAAAATTCTTGAAAAAATGCAGATAAAATTCAATGGTTCGCACGAAGAAGTTGCCAAGCTTTGTATGAATAAGTTTAATACCGGAAAAACTGTAAATTCGATGAATTTAAGAGGTGTTAGAAGTGCTAAACAAAGGCTTTTGAACATCAATTTTATTCAAAAAAATGAACCGAGTGTAATTTGGCGCCAACTTGTGGAAAAATTGGGCGAAAAAATAATAATAAAACCTAATTGTGATGGAAGTTCTTCGGGAATTGTACCATTAGAAACCGAAAAAGATTTTGAAAATTATCTGAATTTAATAAAAAATAAGTCCGAAATTATCCCAAAAAATACTTTTAAATCGCAAGAAAGTGTTATAAATATGGGGAAAAATACAAAAGAACTTTTGATAGAGGAATTTATTGAAACCGACAAAATTTCCATAAAAGATGGGAAAATAGACTGGAACAAAAAGACCGGCTGGCTTGAGCTGACCGTTGGAGTTTTAGAAAAAAAACACATTTATCACGCCTTAAACCCAAGTATAACTGTTGCAGAAAACATGAGTATACTTAGTGTTGAAGAAAAATTTCAAGGTGGCACCGGAATAAATATCACACCGCCTCCGAAAGAAATGATTAACGAGAATTTTTTGAAGAAAATCAAGAAAAATCTGGAAATTATTTCGAAAAATATCGGGATAAAAGATTACTGCCGAATCGACATATTTGCAAATGTCATAACCGAAGAAATGATAATCATAGAATTTAATACCCTACCGGCTCTCACACCGTCAACAGTGATATTCCAGCAGGCGGCAAAAGAAAGCGAGTTTATGAATCCGCTAGATTTTATTTTAAAAATTACAAATATTTAAAAGATAAATTGCGTTATAAAATTTATAATAAGTAAATAAAATATCTGTTTTTATGTTGTTATTATTGTTATATTTTCTTGAATTTTTCCTGTATTGTGATAAAAATTACTATTTTTCCATGTCAGACTGTTGACATTTTTACAATTACATGGTATCTTATGAAATATTGTTATTTTAAGGGAGGGGATTATATGATTACAAAAATAAAAGTCTGTGTTTCGGATGATGAACAAGATTTTTTGGATGAGGTTTCCAAGTTATTTCCCAAATATGGTTTATCTTGCAATTTTGTTAAAAAAGATGGTTTGAAAATTATTGAGGATATTGAAGATAGCAAGCCTGATTTTGCCGTTATGAATTTGTTTATGCCAAGATTGGATGCTATTGGTGTTATGAATAAAATTCATAAAAAACGTGATATACAAACTAAATTCATTATTTTATCAAATTTTATTAATAAAACTATTGAAAAAGAGATAATAAGTTCCGGCGCGGCTTTTATAATGGTCAAACCTTTTGAGATTTCGGAACTTGCGGATAGAATTTTACAAATGTCACGGCTTGCAGATCAGAACTTAAATATGCCGGAAGCTAAGGATAATACCGAGCTTAAAGTTACGAAAATTTTGCATCAAATAGGAATCCCCGCGCACATCAAGGGTTATCATTATTTGCGCAATTCGATTGTTGAATCCGTCAATAATCCGGAGGTGATTGATTGCGTTACGAAAAGTTTATACCCAATGGTTGCGAAAAAATATAAAACGACTTCCTCGCGAGTTGAGCGCGCGATTCGGCACGCTATCGAAATTGCGTGGGATAGGGGGAATTTTGACGTTTTAAACAATTATTTCGGGTATACTATTCATAATTTAAAAGGCAAGCCGACAAACTCGGAATTCATTGCTATGATTAGTGACAGGCTGCGTTTGCAATTTAGCGAAACTATTGGTGCTTAATTTTTTTTTGCTAAAAATCAGTTATTTTGCATAAAAAGTGTTGACATTTTAAAATAATTATTGTACAATAATATCAGGTTCTGAAAAATATTTATTTTAGAACCTGAAAAATATTTTTAAGGAAGGTGATAGATATGGATAAATTACTCGATTGGGTAAGTGGAAAAGCGGCCGCGGCAGAAGCGGAAAAAATGAACACTCTTTATGCCATTGGAACAATAAAATATTCTTTGGGAAAGGATAGTAAGTTTTATTACGATCAAGCTGAAAAAATAGCTACCAACAGCAAATATGTTAAAAATAAAAATGAATTCAATCACAATAAAAATATCAAAAATTCTAAATTAACGTTAAAAGAAAATTTAAGCGATTATTTATCGAATTCGGACGTTAAAAAAGCAATCATAAAAGACATTGGATTGGATGACAAAACAACATTAGATACGTATCTTAATAATCCAGTAATAAATAAAATTATTACCGACCCAAAATTATATAAAAGTTATAAAAAAGGTTTTAATGTAGAGAATATAGCTAAAAGATTAAAAGGGATTAAAATGTCGAAAACAATGGAATTAAAAAAACTGGGTAGTATTGTTCGAGATAATCTTTATAAGGATAAAAACAATAAAGCTCAAGCATGGCTTACAATTTTTGGGCCAGCGTTAAAAACTAAACCAGAAAGTAAAAACGTAGCTAAGATAAACAAATATTTGAAAAATAAAGTAAAAAAAATACAAGCAAAGTTTGAAAAATACAGCTTTTTTGATGGTCCTCAAAAAATGGATTCAGGAGAAGTAAAAAAGCTAACTGGGGGAAAAAATTTGTGGCAATTTATACAAGATAAAAAAATTGTCGATGACAGATTCCTTTTGATATTGTATCAAGGAACAGATAGTATGATAAGAGGAGATTTCTTTGATATTCTAAAAAATTTTTTTACTGCAGTTGACGAAACAATTAGTAAAGACTTTAAAAAATTTTTAGTAAAAATAGAGGATGTTAAAACATTTACTTCTAAAAAAGCTTTGCATAAGTTAAAGATTTCAATGCTAAAAGCGTGTAAATTAAGTAATGACACGTTAGATGCAATTAATAATGAGGAAAAGGCATTCGATAATGAGCAAGATGAAGATGAAGATGAAAAAATAAAAGAAACAGCAAAGGCAGCAGCGGAAAAATTAAGGTCGGAATTTTTTGGAAAGGCCAAAGGACAAGTTAAAGGCAAATTGTTAACCAAATATATTGAAAAAATAAAAAACTCTAAAACCGAAAAAGACTTAAATGAAAATTTAAGCAATTTAAAAGATGAAGTTGAAAACGATGAAAAAATAGATGATAAAGAAAAGGAAAAAATTGTAGAAGGAATTGACGATATTAAGAAAAAAGTTGATACTTCTATGCCAAGTCAATAATTAATTTAGCAACTTAGTTATATTATACAAATTAATCCAAATTTCGTTTGGCGAGTCCTTTTGGGACTCGTCAAAAATTAGTTGCAGCCCCACGTGCAAGTGGCTGCGCTTGATATTATTAACATTTTCTTTATCGCTATACCCCGTGCGCCCAACATAGCCGATGATATCACCTGCTTTAACGTGAGCGCCTTCTTTTAAACTCGGATGAAACGGCTTGTCTTTTCTTAAATGCGCATAATACCAGTATCTTTTCTTGTCATGAGTTCGAATGCCGATTCGCCAGCCGCCAAAACGATTCCAGCCCATGATTTCAACATAACCGTCCTCGACTGCAACAACAGGAGTTCCGATTGAACAAAACATATCATGCCCCAAATGAGGTCTTGAATAGCCAAAAGTTCTGCGCGCGCCAAAATCGTTGTAGTGATGGAACGGATAGCCTTTAGCAATCGGGCAGTGCGCCTTTAGACCGTAAGTTTTAACAGTTTCGCCGTTTTTATTTTTGTATTCAAATTCGCCTAAAAAATCTTTGAGTATCGTGCCATAAGCTTCGAGGTAATAATTAAAAAGTTTTTGATTTTCGAGACTTTGCTCAGGATTTTCGCCATTTTTAACTTTTTCAACATAATTTTTAATATCATTATTTTTATATTTATCAAATTTGCCGCCGTATTTAGTGGCCAAATAAGCTAAAATTCTAATCCAATCGATCTTAACATCTTGATTTGAATTATGTGATTTTATATCTTCGCTCATAGCTTCTTTTAAAATTTTATAATTAGGATTAAATTCGACATATTTTATAAACTTTTTGTTTTCCTCGGCATTTATCGAGATTTTTTTGTTGCGGTACATAACGAAAAACACGGCACCTGAAATTAACAAAATAGAAAAAAGTATCAATAATAATTTTTTAAGTTTAATTTTTGAACTTATGATATACAAAATAGACACCTCGAATATTGTAATAATAAATAATATTCATCAGTGCTTTGCAGTATTATCAGGTTTTAAAAATAATTATTGTATCGCACGGTTTGGGGAATATTTAAGTTGTTTATAAACTTCTTTCAAAACTTAAAAATTAAACCGAAAGCGTTCTCTCCGACGTCGTCAGAGGGAACTCTTTTTTGGGTATTGCAAAAATATATAGAAAAGGGAAAAATATTTAGGAAATAAAATATGGAGTGAAAAATGGAAAACGTAAAGATATGTCCAAAATGTGATGGAAGAGAATGTACAAAGAATGGAATAGTAAAAAATAAACAAAGAT
>JAFSLT010000023.1 GCA_017448285.1 Clostridia bacterium | reverse complement strand
CCAAATTTCTAAAAAAACTGGGTACAGTAAAACCTCATGTTTTAGATTTTGGAGTGAAATTAAAAAATATAATTCATCTTAATTTCTCGATTTCTTCTTTTGATAATCCTGTTGCTTTTTCTATTTGGTCAACAGTTACAAACATATCTAATAAATTTTTAGCAATCTCGATTTCACGATCATGCTTGCCTTCTTCCATCGCATACTTAATCTCAGCTTGTTTGTCTTTCCAAGCTTTTTCTTCGTTTTCGGCTATCATTCTTATTCTTTCATCAGCTGTTAGTTGTTTATATTTACATACTGCTGATTCGAATGCTACATTTCTTACTGCCATTTTGTCTAGCTCCTCCTTGTCATCTGTATTTAAAAATCTCAGCCATGTTGCTAAATTGCTCTTATCTTTTTCTGGTACTTTTTTAAACTCTAATATGTCAATTTCTAGTAAATCTGTAAAAGTTGAGTCCGTATTCTTATCGTAAAGAAAGTACCTATTATGATATTCTTGACTATCTTCTATCAAATTATGATCAGTGCAGATCATTATGCTTATAACTTTTCTAATTTTATCATATTTTTCTCCCTCTGTCAACTGCTCGGCAACCATCTTGGAAGCATAAAACAAAATTCGTTGCTTCAAATCAGAGGCTTTTCTTACTTGAATCTCCACGTTGATTCGCTGACCACTTTTAGTTGTCAATTTTACCATATGATTTGTTGACTCTTAAATTCGGATCAATAATCTCGATATGCGCATATTCTTCCTCAGGAATATCAATAATTTCGCGCAAAAGCCCAATCAGAGCAGTTTTATTTTCCGGATCTCCAAAAATCATTTTGAAAATCGGGTCGCTTTTTGCAAAAATTCCAGTTTTTGACATTAAATACTCCAAAAATAAATTTTCTGCAATTCGATTATAATCGAAAAATTTAGTTTAGTCAAGGGCTTTTTCTTTGTTTTCGGCAAATTATTACTCGAAAATTAAATCTAATTAGATTTTTTTATTCTCTCCGGAAATACCGAAATTGCATTATTAAAAAAAATTCCAATTAATCAGAATTTTTATTTTCAAGTGTAACTATTATAAATTCAAAAAAGTGTTGAAAAATTAAATTTTATTTGATATAATAAAATAAGGGGTGGTAATATGTTTATTTATGATGAATATTACATTTTTTATGCAATTTTAATTTTAGCGATAACGCTTTTTGCGCAGTTTAGAATCCAAATGACTTTTCGTAAGTATTCAAAAATTAAGTGTAAAATGACGGGGTTTGATTCTGCAAATTTAGTTTTAAAGCAAAATGATGTTAATGGGGTAAAATTTTATAAATCACAAGGCTATTTAAGCGACCATTTTGATCCTAGGGATAACAGTATCTCCCTTTCCGGTATGGTTTATGATGAAAACAGCATTTCGGCGCTCGGAGTTGGTGCGCACGAGGCAGGACATGCGGTTCAGATGGCAAAAAATTATTTTCCGATGGAACTTAGACATAAATTGGTGCCTATTACAAATTTTAGTTCGATGCTTGCGATGCCGCTTGTTTTTTTGGGTTTAATATCGGTTCAAGACCTTTTGGTGACTATAGGGATTGCACTGTTCAGTATCTCGGTTTTATTTCATATAGTAACGCTTCCGGTAGAATCTAATGCCAGCAAGCGCGCGCTTTTGGCACTGGAAGAAAGCGGAAAACTTTCTAGCGAAGAGCTCGAAGGAGCGCGAAAAGTTTTGATGGCCGCAAGGTTTACCTACATTGCAGCACTTCTTACTTCAATTTTATCGCTGTTAAGATTGATAATGATTGCCAATCGCAATAAAAGACGTTAAATTTTCTGTTTTTTTATCAACAGATTCGAAAGCAAAAATTTATTGACAAACTATTTTTTTTGTGCTATAGTATAGTCAGTCTCGTAGGGGCTAATATCATATTTTAAGTTTAAGTTTAATTTAAAGGAGTGATTTTTATGGCAAAATTAGGGAAAGATAAAATCGCATTGTTTCTCGCTTGCGCATCAATTTTTGGAGGTAATACTCGAGCAGCTCAAGACGTTAAAACCGGGCAAACCGTTGCGGCAGTAGGGGGGCGGCTTTTAATAGCCAATTGAATTCAGGTGTTAGAGTTAAAGATTCTTTTGGTAATCAAAAGTTTGGAACCAAAGAAAAATTAATTGCAGCGGGTGCTATTTTACCATTACTTGGTATTGGTGCAGTTGGTGGCTATGTTGCAAGCAATGTTTTTAGCGGTTATTCACAAGGAAAAGAATATTTTATTAAAGGTTTTAAAAGTTTTAATCCTACATCTATAAATTTTGGCGTTAGAAATGGTTTAAGAATCTTTAATAAAAAAGGTATAATCATGCTGGGAGCCATTGAAGTAACAAGGGTATTGTTCCCTGAGCTAGAAGGCGAAAAATTTAACAAAAAAGCAATTGAAATTGATAATGTTACGAGAAATTTTTCGATAAAATATAATCAAAATTTATTGAAAAAATGTATTGAAATTGCTTCAAGGCATAAATTTTGTGTTTTTGGGGATGTAACTGAAGGTTTTAAAGATATTAGTGATTTAACTATAAAAGTTATTCCTGAAGACGAAAAATTAACTGTTAGGATTTTTGAATTTTCCAATCAAGAAGGAATGTTAGTTGACGTAACCAAAGGCTTTATTAACGTGGAAAAAGAAAATGGCAAAGCGTTTATTGACGACCTTGTCGAGTTTGTTAACAGTGACGATTTTATGAAACAGGTCTTACTCGGCGGAAAGGACGAAAAAGCCGAGGGAGAGAAAATGGCGAAAAAAATGAAAACGAAATAAAGGAAGAGTAATCGATAGACACTCTTTCCAACAATGCTGTTTAGGTTATCAAGTGATGCCAAATTTTATATTAATTGTTCGATATATGAATTAAATGTGCAATCCCCGGAATATTGTTGCCTTGCTGAAAAGAGGTCGGGGACATGAGCGCTCCGGTTGCCATGAACAATACGTTGTTTAGTTCTTTTTTTACCATTTTTTGCAAAATATATGAACATAAAACCGAAGCTGAGCATCCACAACCTGAGCCTCCGGCATGTACATCTTGCTTTTCTTTATAAAAAATCATCAAACCGCAGTCATTGTAGTTTTTACTTATGTCAATTCTATCTTTCATTAAAAGTTCTTTTAAAATTACCGCGCCGGTTTCGCCGAGGTCGCCCGAAACGATTAAGTCGTATTCGTTTGGTGAAGTTTTAGTGTCGTTGAAAAAATTTTTGAGCGTTACTGCCGCGGCAGGTGCCATGGCAGCGCCCATGTTTGATGAATCTGTAACCCCCAAGTCTTCGATTGTTCCTGCGATGACTTGTTTTATTTTTGGTTTTGTTAAGTTTTCTTTATTTTCGCCAAGAACTACTGCGCCGGAACCCGTAACTGTCCACTGAGCGTTTGGTGTTCGCTGGCCGCCGTAATCAAGCGGAAATCTATATTGTCTTTCCGCTGAACAAAAATGTGAAGAAGTTACAGCTATGGTATTTTTTGCCGCTCCCGATTCAATAAAAATTGACGAAACGAGCAGCGTTTGTGCCATGGTTGAGCATGCTCCAAACTGGCCCAAAAATGGAATTTTCATGTTTTTAAGCCCCATCATTGAAGAAATGCACTGGTCTAGAAGGTCGCCGGAAAACACGAAATCAATTTCGGAAGTTTTAACGTTTGATTTTTTTATAGCCAAACTCACGGCTTCTTTTTGCAAAAAAGCTTCGGATTTTTCCCAGGTTTCCTGGCCAAATTTGTTGTCATTAAAGGTTTTGTCGAATAATTTTCCTAAAGGGCCTTGCGATTCTTTAAGTCCGCAAACCGAAGCGAATCCCTTTATTACAGGACATTTTTCCAGTTTTATGGTTTGACCTATTCTTACTGCCATTTTTTCTCCTCGGGGTTTAATTTTCCAAGATTATTTTGTCCAAATTTTTATTTATAATTCTCCGGCGGCGCCGGAGAGAAGCTTGATGATAATTGATAGAATTTAAACTACTATTCGACATCATCTTCTTGCATCTTCTTGAATATTTTTCCTACTTTTTGTTCTCACTTATTCATTGCAGCCTGTATTTTATCATACAGCTCGCCATTCGTAGGATAAACTATCCTTTTGTCTTTTTCATATTTTTTTAAACTTCTAATATAGTCATCGAATTTATTCCATGAAAGAAATTTTAAACTATCACCAAAATTAGTCGTCAGATCGAAAACTAAAATTTTTTCTCCCAACGATAATTCATTATCTATTTTATTAAACCTATCTTTATCAAAATCGCATCCTCCCAAAGGATTGTTTTTCATAAGACACCAAAACATAGTTTTAGCAGCATATTCAACGTCAAAAGATTTATTATACAAAACTATAATATCTTTCCATTCACTTTTCAATTTATCACTTAACAATTTAACAATTTTAATATAATTTTGGGTATAAGTCTCATCTTTACGTTTAACTGAACATACGTGTACAAAATAACCATTTTTACAACTAGTTTTGCATGTTGGACAAACTATTATACCATTATTTTTTAAAAAATCAGAAAGACACTTCTTACACATACAAACAGAATGCCCGCATGGTAAAAAAATTTCATCTACTAATTTGTCTTCATCAAAAATTTTCCACACTTTGAATGGCCACACGTTCTCATAACCTTTCGCTTTGGCTACTTGAAAATTCTGCATATTATTCTTAAACCATTCGCATCTGTGAATATTCTCAGTATTCAACTTGATATTAAATTTATCAAAAATTTTTTTGAGGCAATCATTATCCCTACAGATATAAATATCTCTACCATTCGGCACAGCTACTACTCTTAAAACTTTTTGTGAACAAAACTTGCATTGCTCAGGGAGTTCAGCTTTTATACCATCTAAAACAGACGACTTAGTTTCGTTAGTTTCAATTGACATGATATCATCATCTTGATTCCTATTTCCACCTATACCCAGCATATCAAGGTTCATACCATAAGTTTGCAATCCAGAAAATAAAATACCAAGACTAAAACAAGCACTTATAAACTTTGAAAATTTAGAAAATTTATACATATTTTTACTCCTAGAAATTAAATTTAAAAATTCAACAGCTATCAAAATTTATTTTAAACACCTAAACTAAAAAAATCAATGATTAACAAACATTCAAAAACTTTGAAAATTTACAAATATTTACACTCCTAAAAATTAAATTCAAAAATTTGACAGCCATCAAAACTTATTCTAAACATCTAGCAAAAAAAATCAATGACTAAAAAACACTGCCAAAAAATTTAGTGGTTCCGTTTCAAGGACAGGCGACGTTTCAGCGTATGAAGATACAAAGAACGTAACGAAAAAAGAGCATAATTTCAAAAAGATTTTCGTTATTTTTTTAAGTCTTTAATTATCTTATCTATAGAATCAATCGCTTTATTTTTATTCTGAGCAGGAAGTGTGCGCAGCGCCAAAATAATTTTTTTTTCGCTCGAATTTAAATTGCAAATATTTATATTTTCACCTTCGTTAGATAATACATCGGACATTATATATTTGTTTTGTTCTTCTAATAAATCGTAAGGAGCTATTTGAAAAATTTGCGCAAGTTTTTTAACAACATTCCAGCTGGGAGTAGTTTTTCCGAGCTCATAATAGGTGTAAGTGGAACGTTCGATTTCCAAGGCATCTGCAACTTCCTTTTGAGTCAACCCAAATTTAGTTCTTAAAATTTTTATTTTTTCACCGATTTTTTCCAAATTATATTCACTTCCTTAATTTATCTTGTTATCTGAAAATTTTAATCTTACCTTTCTGTGTGCTTTGGCTAATTTTAATAGAAGTAATAGCACTTTTTTTAATACCTTTTCTTATACTTCCGAAGAATTTTTTTATTTTTCCCCAAATTCCGCTAGCCTTCTTTCCTGCATTTAATGTGAAATAAGCTCTAATTCTTATTCCATCCCGCAAGATTTTAGGGTACGAATCAAAGCCTTCAAGAAATTTAACATATTCCCCCGGCACATATTTTTTTATAAACTCCATAAGCGGCGTGTAATTAATAATACCACCTTCATCGCTTTTTGCTTTTTCAAGGTTAACAGATATACTCATTTTTGTCCCTTTATGAACAAAAGCTGTTAAATTGCTTAAATCGACTTTAACGGTTAAATCAGCAACGCATGCAATAAGAGAACCTAATAAATCTTCTGGGTTAAACTTATACTTATGCTCAGGTATAATACCTTTTGTATCCGCATTTTCAACCGAAACTGTTATACTCATATCATTGCTTGAAAATGGAATTGATGCCAAAACATCGCCTTGTATCTTGGCGCTGCCTACTGATTTTATAAAATCGTCATCATTATCACTATTTGCATATTCTTTGCCTGAATTTGTGGTTGAAAGTAAAGATTCGCCTAAATCTTCAAAATTTTTACTTAAATTCTTTAACTTTTCGATTATTTGGTCAGAATCTGAGCGATTGTGGATGTTTTTATACTTGGTGTTTCCATATTCATTTATATCGTTTATCATTTTATCAATAAATTTTTTACCGCCAAAAATTATATCTTCTATTTCGGATTCACTGCCCGAAACATTTTTAATTTTTATTTTTAAACTTTCATAAATTTTATTCAAAGGGTCGTATATTAACTTGGTAAGGCTAGATTTAAAAATCTTACCTAAGCTTGAAGGCTTAAAATATTTAATTTCACTTTTTATTTCTTTCAATACAGCACGTGCCTTACCGGCATCCATTTTACCATTTTTACCGGCATCCATCTTAGTATTTTGAATATCTTCGCTTGTTTTTTTAATTGCGTTAGGATTATAAGGTGAAAAATATATAGAGCCTGCAGATAAATTATTACTCACATTTAATTTAGATTCAATAGTTTTCATCTCGCCGATATTTATTGCATTTATAAATTCCGAGCCAAAATTTTCTTGTATGGTATTTATAAGACCGGGATAACCTAAGGCAAAATATACTCTGATTTTTATCGCACTGGAACTGAAAGTTTTAAACAAAGCACAATCGGCACTTACTTCGGCGGCCAAAAAAACAGTATAATTATTACCTAAATCAGCCTTTTCACTCACAAATGCATCCACGATGCTTGAGCCTTCGATAGTTATAATTACCTTTCCTATATCTGCTGTTTTTAATACTGTAACAATTGTACCCAATATTTTATTTACATTTGCAACAACTTTTGCAAAATATTTGCCGTTTTTATTTTTCTTTAATATTTTTTCTCTTTCTTTATCATATTTTGCAAATCGTTCTTTGTTATCAGGGGCGATAATTTTTGCACTAAATTCTGAAAGTTTTTTAAGCAAATCGTCTTCTTTTTTATATGCTACTCCCTTTAATGAACCTAATATTCTTTCATTGAATGAATTAATATTTTCTTTAAAGTCAATAAATTTAAGAACTTGAATTTCTGCAATGTATTTGTCAACTATTGTAGTAAAATCATTTAACCAATCAATAAATTCTGTCTTTGATACCTTGCCTGAAGAATCAATAAAATTTATATCCGATAAAGCATTAAATTTTTCGACTATTTCATCAAATTTTTGCTTTAAACTTTTTTTGATTTCTGCCGTATCTTTCAGACTGTCAATTAAATCACCGCCAATTTCGTCATACATATTAAACCACTTTAGGCCATTAATTTGAAGCAAACTTGACATTTTAGAAAAAAAGTGGTGTTGATAGTATTGTTTTTGAGTTTTTTCATCGACTTCAAAATATTCGTCCATATCTAATTCTTTGTTTAATTTTTCACCTAAAATTTGAATAAAATTTTTATAGTCATTATATAAATTATAAATTATTTTAATTGTGTCATCTCTTGAAGTTGCTATATTAGCATCTTCAAGCAATTTTTTTCGATTCTCTGCATATTGACATATGAAATTTCCACCATTTTGCAAATTGTTTTTTATATTATCATCGTCGTTACTTTTTATATATTCTTTTAATTTTTTGAATGAAGTATTTAATTTTTTATATAAATCAGACTTGCTAAAAAGACCTTCATTAGGAAGTTTTTTTAAATCTTTGCTTATTAACTTAACATAATATTTTTTAGCGCTTTCCTTGTCGTTGTTTGCAAGTTTATTAAATGACTGAGTGAATTCTTCGAATTCCTTTTTAAATAAAAGGCCACTTAAAAAACTAAAATCTTCATATAAACTCATCAAGAGAAGTTTTAGATTATCTTTGTCATTCTCGTGCAAGCCTTTTTCAATCATTCTGAGTTTTAAAGCCCCGGCGATATAATCCTTCATGGCCAACAAATCAGAATAAATATTCATTGATTTCATATTTTTATCTTTTGTACTTTCAATATTTTGTTCATTATCTTTTCCATTCTTATTAATAAGGTTATTTTTAATAGATTTAATTATCTCTAATGATAAATTATATATAATTTTCGCTGAATTATCTTTTTGGAAAAACCAAGATGTGTGCCTTTTAAGAAGTTTTACATTTTTAGAAATATTTTTCAAGCATCTGTTTATATCCAGAGATTGCGATAAATCGGCTTCTTTTTCACTATCTTCATCAATGCTTTTTTCATTAACTTTTTCACCAATTTTTAAATTAGTATCAGAATTATCAGCTTTACCATCTAATTCGTTTTGAATCTTTTCAATAACTTCTAATATTTTTTTAGGGACCTCTCCAGGCGAAAATTCATTTAATTTATTTCTTATTGATTCTTTATAGCTTTCTTCATCTTGCGATACGTCACTTATTACATTTTGAAGCTCAGTTAATTTGTCCGATAATTTTTTTTTATTTTTTTTCTTAGAAATAACCGCGAATAAATCCGGAAAAAATGAAAACTTCCCCTTAGCTTTTTTTAATTCAACCAAATATTTTGAAAATTTTTTGCGAGTAGTATCCATCTTAACATTCACCTCGATTTTATATACTAAAATATGATTTATACATAGTAACAAAAAACGACATAAAAATCAAGGTTTTTTTGTATATATTAGACTTTTTTCAAGAGATTTTCTCTGACATCTCCGGAAAGAATTTTTTATCCCATTTTATGAGTGATGATTACTATAATAGTTACACTTGAAAAAAGGCATTCTCTCCGGCTATGCCGGAGGCTGCTTTTTCGATAATGCCGGAAAAGTACTCAGTTTTTATATTTTTTTAGTTGAAATTTGCCCTTGCCAGAAGTTAATCTCTCCGGCAGCGCCGGCGAGAATACTATTCTGATAATGCCGGAAAAGTACTCAGTTTTTATATTTTTTTAGTTAAAACCTCGCCCTTTCCAAGTATGTAAGCTTTTAATCTTGATGCCAAAAGAGCTTTTTGCGAACTTAGCGGCACTTTTTTTTGGTGCGAAATTTTTCTGTTCGGTTTTAAAATAAAAATTTGCGATTCTGAAACTGCCAGGACTTTATTGTTATAAAGCGCTATAGATTTTAATCTCTTTTCAGTTTCAATTTTATTTGTATGCTTGCCATTTTTATTAAAAATAATAACATATTGATTTCTTTCATCATTTGTAGACGAAAAACTCAGCGCCGCGCCTGATTTTTTGTTAAAACTATAAAGACACAAAATTTTGCCATTATAGTTAAATTCTTGAATATTTTCGCCTAAATTTTTTGCATTTATCGCAAAATTATCACCGATTGACATAAAATTATTATCATCAAAAAACTCAATAAAAGAAAAAATGTTATTTGCGAATTCTTTTGAAAAAATTGGCTTTTCGTGTTTAAAATCAAAAACTTGAATAACTGATTTTGTTTCGCCTTCTTCAGATTTTAACCCGCAAATCGCCACTTTGTCGCCCGAATCATTAATTGCAGCGTCTGTGACGTACATTTGAGCAAAACAGTATTTATAAATATCTTTGCCGTTTATTGTTAAAACTCTCATTTCGCAGCAATATTCATCGGATTCTGTAATCAAAACCAAATTTTCTCTATCGGAAATTTTTCCTGTTATAATTTTATTTTCAACACTATTTTTATTTAAAATTTTTGATTTTGTTGTAACTATGTAATCTTTTCCATCGGCATCAAAAATAAGCGCTTTAAAATCTGAATTTTTTACAACCGGGAATCTAAAATTATGGTTTATTTCTAATAATTTTTGTAAACTCGGCGATAAAATCATGAATTTTGATTTGCTGATAAGTGCGGCGTCGCTTCCAAAATTTATAAAATTATTTGGGATAACTTCGTCGGATTCTACTACCAAATTTTTAGGTTTACCTATGCGATTGATTGTGTCATCAAAAAAATTTTTAAAATTATCAGTTTTTACAACTTTTAAATTTAAAAAAATAAAAACCGATAAAAAAGTAAGAATTAAAAGAAATAAAACCCAAATGATGAAAATTTTATTGATTTTCATATAATTAATTCCTCATAAAAAATTCGGTTAAGATAAAGCCCGCAGGCAGGCAGAGTGTCGCCTGCAAGAGCTCGGTTTTTAGATTCTAAAACATTTTTTATGTCAAAACAATTCATTTTTTTATAGTTCGCTTTCAAAAGCGTGCCAACAATGATTCTAACCATATTATATAAAAATCCATCCGCTTGAATCTTAAATTCTATAATATTTTCATTATTTTTATTTTTTTCGGCAGCTAAATAATTAATATTCCTGAACATATTTATTTTTGCGCGTGCATCCAAAGAACAAAAAGCGCTAAAATCATGATATCCCAAAAAAACTTTGCAAAGATTATTAATTAAATTTAAATCTATTGGATACCAAAAATGAAAACTCCTACCATGCATAAATGGGTCCATAATTTTGTGATTATAAATTTTATAAATATATTCTTTTTTTTTGCACGAATATCTTGCATGAAAATTCTCGGGCACTTTTATGCAATCGATAACTCTTACGTCACTTGGTAAAAATTGATTTATGGCAAAAATTAAATTTTTGGGAGAAATTAAAATATTAGTTTTAAAATTCACACAAAATTTATTGGCATGCACACCGGAATCTGTTCTTGAGCATGCTTTTATATCAGTTTTATGTTTTATTACTTTAAAAAGCGCACTTTGAAAAACTTCCTGAATGCTCAAAGCATTTTTTTGAATTTGCCAGCCGTGATAATTTGTACCTAAAAATCTTAAAACAACTAAAAAATTTTGATAGTATTGCAAAAAAGCACTCCAAAAATTACAAAAATAACTATAAATATCGCGATTATATCAATTTTTGTTATTTTATTTTCTCTAAGTTGGGTTCTTTCAAATGGAGCACCGTAACATCTACATTCCATGGCGGTTGCAATATTTATCGCTTTTCTAAAACACGAGGCAAACACAGGGATAAAAATCGGAAAAATAAATTTTATTCTTTTGAATATAGAGCCCCTTTTAATGCTTGCACCACGAGATTCCTGAGCAATTACTATTTTTTTTATTTCATCCGAAACAACAGGAATAAACCGCATAGCGAGGGTAATTATCATAGAAATTTCCGAAACATTAATTTTAAAAAATTTTAGCGGTTTTAATAAAAATTCTGCAACATAAGGAACATCGCTTGCCGAAATCGAATTAATCATAACCGCCGAGATTGCCCAGAATATTGACATACTAAAAAACATCATGAAAAAATTTTGAATAAAAAAATCGGTTAATTTTATAAATTTTAAATCTAAAATAATATTTCCGCGCGTAACAAAAATATTTGAAAAAAATGAGACTATAGCAAAAATTAAGATGGCTCTAATTTTTTTAAATTTTAATTTTTTTTCAAGTAAAAATAAACATAAAAACGAAAATAATAAAAGAAAAATTTTTGAGGTTAAACTTACCGCAACAGCATTTAAAACTGTGATAAATAAAGATAAAACTGTTTTGATTATGGGATTCATATAAGATAAATTCATTATTTTTTTCATATAATTAATTATAACAAATCAAAAAAATTTTGCAATATACAGCCGCTGGAAGAGAATTGCTAAAAAGATTTTTATTGAACTAAAATTTTAACAATCTCTCTAGGGCCTGTTAACACAAAAGTGGAAATGGTAGAATAGCAAGAGAAAAAGTGATATAATAGGGGAGCAGTATGTAACAACACAAAAGCTCTCCACAGTATTAATGAAGAGCTATATTATTATTTTATTTGCTTTTACTTAAAAATAACATCTGACTAATAATCGCCATTCACTTGATAACCATCATTATCTAAAAGAAACAGATAATCCTTTTTAACAAGATTAATTAAAAATTTAAGTCCGAAATAATATTTCGTCAAATCATAAACAGACTCATCTTCATAACCAAATACTACAGATACATTGTAAAACACATATCCAAGCGATAACTCCTTTTTATGCTGAATCCAACTTTTGAGTTCTTTGGCTTCATCAGTATTATATGACCATATCTTGTCTAACATTTCTTCTATTTGCGCAGGAGTTTTCATTGTATATTCACAATATTCTTCAAAAGAAATTGGTGATTCATCATTAAACATAAGTGAATCGCGTTCTTCTTGTTCCAATTTATTTAGTATTTCGTGCGACAATTTGATCAAATTATCTGCCTTCATTGCAACTTCAAAGTATCTTTCGGCACGACGCTCATAATATTCATCTCCACCCGGCATGCCAAATTTATATTTCATTCCTTTTACTATCTTATTAATATCGTCCAAAGGTTCATCATCATCTGGATTATTCTTTATATAATCGTCATGGACATTTCCGACCAGTTTTTCTTTTAATTCACAAAATGCACCATCTAAATCATTACCTAATATTTTCCCTTTATCAAACAAGAACTTGACCAATTTACTATAAACAGTATTAACTATAGCTTCAGCACGCCAATCGCAATGCGCACCATGCAAAGACATTGTTACAAGACATTCTTTTGCTGCCTTTTTCCAGTCCGCACTATCATCATTTTTATCGTTATTATACATAAATTCAATGCATTTTAATAATAATGCTTTATGGTAATTGCTTAATTTATTATACATATTGCTGTATTTTGCATCGTCTCGCTTCATAAAAAAATAATCGTAAGCTGGTATATCCCAACCATGGTTTTCATCGCCGGTTGGCATGCCTTTTGTTATACCATAATTCTGACACAAATTACTTAAACGTGCCAGACCAAAAATCTTACTATTATTAAAATTACCTGTCGCCATAACTTGCTCTAAATCTATATCCAAAATAGGATTATTTATATTATTTTTGCCGTTGGCTCCTATATCATAATGTTTTTTACTCCCAAGTGATTTTAATTTAATTTTTAAAATATCGAGTTCCGAAAGTTTGTGAGAACTAATCTTTAAATCTTCTTTATGTGAAGGTTCTTTAATTTCATTAACTTCATTAACTACTCCGACTTTAGATTTATTTAAAAGTTCATCGTCATGTTGATTATTTTCTTCTTCAATACTATCATTAAATTTATCATCATTATACTCTTCAACTTGCTGAACATCAAGGTTGTTCAATTGATCATCTCGATTTTTTATTTGTAAATTTTTAACTTTATCATTATTGAACACTATTTTCCAAATTTCAAATGATGTAAGACTGCCTAATAATAAGGATGTGCTTAATGCAACAATTCCAACCTTAGCACCTGTGTTCAAACTTTTGGGACTATTTAATTCTCTTTTAAAACCCAGTTCAGAAATTTGGGGTTTACTTTTCTGCATTGCCAAAGTGTTATTACCAGCAGCCATAGCAAGTAACAACATAAATGCAATTTTGCGTTTATAGAACTTATTCATAAAAATTTCCTCCTAATATACTTAATTTGCACGAAGCTAACGTGGTACTCCACGCTTTTCAAAGTCCACAACATACATTATATAATACATATTTTTTTTGTCAAGAGTTTTTTCGAATTTTTCATAAAAATTTTCTTTTAAAACTATAGACTTTTTTAGAAACCAGTAAAAAAGTTCTCTCCGGCATCGCCGGAGAGAATATCATCTTTTTTTATAATTCAAAATCTTGACAAAACTAAAAATTTATTATATACTTAAATGTATATTTGCAGATATAATGTCTTAATTTTGGAGGAGATTTTGTATGGGTGAATCTAATAAAAAAATTGCAATGTTGTTAGCTGCTTTAAATATTTTCGGATCTAGGACTGTGGCAGTAAAACAAGAAAAAATTATTAATTATCAGGTTTTAAATAATAATAATTCTAATTTAAGTGAGAAAGAAAAATTATCAATTTTAGTAGGGCTTAGTATTTTTGGCACTATTGGGTTGATAACAGGGGGATATTTTTTATTTAGAAATAGCCATAAAGATATTGAAAAATTAAACAGTGACCAAAACAATAAAGCTTTATCAGT
>JAFSLT010000022.1 GCA_017448285.1 Clostridia bacterium | reverse complement strand
ATCTTTGTTTATTTTTTACTATTCCATTCTTTGTACATTCTCTTCCATCACATTTTGGACATATCTTTACGTTTTCCATTTTTCACTCCATATTTTATTTCCTAAATATTTTTCCCTTTTCTATATATTTTTGCAATACCAAAATAAATAGTGAAATCACTAAAAATAGTGAGACAAAGAAAGAAATTTCAGAAAAATTAGGCGTTTTAAAAATGAACTCAATAAAAAGAAATGTTATTCAAATGTCACCTAAATCTCCTTTAAAGATCCTTAAACAATTACACGAAGCACTTACAAAACAAGATTCACAATGGCCAACATATGATGGAAAATCTCTTCTGACTATGACTAAGAAGTTAGATATGAAAGTAGATAATTCAATGAAAAAAGTTATTAACTGTAAATGGGAAAAAATTGATTCATTAAAACAAATGCTTGATTTTTATGATGATTTGAAAATAATATTAAAGGGTTTAGATACAAATTCTATTGATCGAACTTCGGGATTACAAAAATATAAAAAAGAATTTGAAAAAACAAATTCTATAGATGGTCTTATACAATTATCTACAGAAGTAAAAGAAAATGTTAGAAAACTTTCAGCTAAAAAAGGTAATAACCTAGCAGTAGAACTTTATCTTAAAGCATTAAGTTATAGAGAACAATGTAGAATTTTATTTGGGGCGACCAGTTCTTTAGAACAAGTATTAAAAGATTTAAATAAAAGGAAAATAAAAGACGTTCAACATTATTTCTATTATGAAGGAGTAGACAAGGCTAAAATATTTAAAATGGTATTTGCTGTTTTTAAAGTTATGTTATCTATATTACCTGTAATTGGTCAAGGAATTGCATCATTTGCTGAGGCAATGACAGGTCTTGTTGGAGAAATAAAAGATACAATTAATAACGTAATTGATATAAAAGAAAATGTAGAAGACGTTAAAGACACTATTAAAGGATAAGTAGCCTTCCTAAAAATCAAAGCTTTTTTATTAAAGCTTTGTTTTTTAAATTCATATTTTAATAAAAAAATACATTGTTCGCTACATCCTAATATTTTTTTATAAAATACTATTACATTATAAAACAATTCATTTTATTGTGCCATTTCAATTAATGACTTTAAACTATAATAGTTACACTTTAAAAAAAGTACTCTCTCCGGCGTTGCCGGAGATGGAGGTAAAGATAGAGTTTTTAAAATAATCCGTTTATATCTAAGCCGGTTGTTGCTGAGTTTGAAATTCTTTCTTTTTCGTCAATTGCTTTGCTAAGAGCTTCATTTGCAGCAACTTGAACTAAATCTTCAATTGCCTCTAAATCACTCGAAAATTCAGGTGAAATAGAAATCTTTACAATTCTCAGCTTGCCGTTTGCGATAACCTTAATTTTTCCGCCTCCAGCATTGCCTTCGTATTCCTTTTCTTCGATACTTGCAAGCTTATTTTGCATTTCTTTCATTTTTTCGGCCATTTTGGTCAAAGATTTTTTACTGTTTTTTGGTAAATTAAGTCCCAAAGGCATAAAAATCACTCCTAATTTATTTTAATATCAATTCCAAACTGATTTGCTCTTTCTATTAATGAATCAATATCAGAATTGTTAGAATCTTCATTTTTAAATTCCGAATTAGAATTTTTAAAATCCTGACTCTCAAATTCTAATTTTAAGCTCTCTAAATTCGAAATTTCAGACTCTAACCTACAAATTTTATAAGTCTTCCCTAAAATTTTTTCAACTATCCCGCTGACTTCCGGGTAAAATTTTTTTACCATGCCAAAAGTAATATTATTTGTATCTATAAATAAATTATTATCTTTAACATAAGCATTAGATTTAATAAGCATTTGAAAAAGTGAGTTGGAAACTTTATTTTTTATTTCTTCCAAAATATTTTGCCAGCAGTCTAGAGTGCGAAAATTATTTTTTATTTTAGCAGTTCTCTCTGCGGCGGAAACGGTGGAAATACTTATTTTTTTCGATGCTATCTCAATTTTTGGCTCATTAGAATTTTTTTGAGACTTAAAAATTAAATCAGAAGTGTTCTCCCCGGCACCGCCGGAGGAAATATCCATGACCGGTTTTGTGGGCTTAATTTCTGAGTTATTATTTAATTTATTAAAAATTTCTATTATGGCAATCTCGAGTTCTGCACGCTGGCTGCTGGATTTGGACATCTGAAAATAGCATTCTTCCAGAATTTTAAAACATAAAATAGCTTTTTTAAGACTAATATTTTTGCTAAGATTTAAAATAAAATCTTTAGTATTTAACGAATTTTCTAAAAACTCACCGGACGCATGAAAAAAAATGATATCATGGAAAAAATTTATCATATTTTCGCATTCTCGAGCCAAATTTCTGCCCTGATAAAATAAATCTTCGATTATTTCGACTGATTTTTTCAAGTTTGAATTTATAATATTTTCAATTAAATTTTCGATATACTGCGAGCCGGATATCCCTAAAATTTCGTTTATTTTATTTTTGTCAATTTTTTCATAATTCGAGCACTGGTCGAGTATCGAAAGCGCATCACGCATTGCGCCGTCGGAATTTTTTGCTATCAAATCAAGTGCTTCGCTATTTATGTTTATGTTCTCTTTTTCCGAAACAAATTTGAGCCTATCGGCAATTATATCATTTGGAATCCTATGAAAATCGAATTTTTGGCAGCGCGAAACAATAGTTTTTGGAATTTTATTAAATTCAGTCGTAGCAAGAATAAAAATAACATTTTTTTGAGGCTCCTCAAGAGTTCTTAAAAATGCATTAAATGCTCCCGAAGATAGCATGTGGAACTCATCGACTATATAAACTTTGAATTTAAGCTCCGAAGAAACAAAATTAGACTCTTCACGTATAGCTCTTATGTTTTCAACACCATTATTGCTTGCGGCATCGATTTCGTACACATCTATCACGTTGCCATTTTCGATTTTTTTACAATTTTGGCATTTTAAACATGGATTACCGTCATTATTTTCAAGGCAATTTACAGCTTTTGCAAAAATTTTTGCGCAAGAAGTTTTACCCGTCCCGCGAACGCCGCAAAACATCAAAGCATGAGGGATACGACCTGAAATTATTTGACTTTTTAATATATCGGTCACATTTTTTTGACCTACAACTTCGTCAAAAATTTTAGGTCTCCATTTTCTGTAAAGTACTTTATAAGAATTTTCCTGCATTATTAAAAACCCCAAGTTTTATTTTTAAATAATTTGTATATCAAACTAAATTATTGTAGTATTTGCGCTTGAAAAAAGCAACACTAAACTCTCTCCGGCGTCGCCGGAGAGAACACTTCAAAAATTTTATTTTCAAATAATTTGTATATCAAACTAAATTATTATAGTATTTGTTATATGAAAAATGCAACACTAAACTCTCTCCGGCGCCGCCGGAGGAAATATCTACCTTTTTTTAGCAATACTTTCGAAAGAAATCTTTTGCTGCGAACCGCTACACGTAATTTCCAGTATATGGCTTTAAAACAATCAAACTGTAATAACTCTCGCTAGATGGAAAATTTGTAGAAGACGAATGTATTGTGTAAATACCTGGAGTTGTCATTAAATTAAAATAAGTTTAATATTTGATTGAATAAAATTTTATTTATAAGTCGCATTAATCAAGAATTTTACCAGCCATTTCTTGATTATATTTATCTATATATCCTTCTAAAAAACTATCTTCATCGTTAAAACCTCTGGTTGCTTTGGATTTTATATATTCCATTGCTTCATATTTACTAACATAAATACCGTGCATCCGCCAAAAATAACCATCGGGATTATTTTCAGTTGGCGCCCCGGTACAAACCCATAATCCTTCAACCCCTCTAACATTATCAGCACACAATTGACCCGCCGAAGTTTTACTCGCCTCACTATTAGATAATTTATTATAATTTTTTGAAATAAAAATAGACATATTAAATCACCTCTTAATTTTAATTTTTGTAATGAAACAATAAATTCATTACTTTTATATTATAAACTATTTTTTATTTTTTGTCAAATTCTAAGTAAAATTTATTCTTTAAATCTGAAAATTTTGTCATTTTTTTATATAATTTTTAATCCCACCATATAAATTCCAAGCTGTTGGAGCTTTCATATTCTAAACTCTGCAGTGCCTGTGATTACTTCATTTTGAACGATTCGAGCCACAATATCGTCAAGCGCAAATTGCACTAATTGATAATTTTTTTAAAAAAATATTATTTTTCTCTTGACATATTGATTTTTATTTTCTATACTAAAAATAGTATTGTTTTTTACATGCATTTTAAATTTAAGGAGGTAGTTTTTATGTCAATATTTAGGGCCTGTTAACACGAAGCAGAGAATCAAAAATAAAAGCGAAGTAAATGAAGAAAAGAAATTACAGAACCTAGCCTGTCATAACGGGTAAAAATATATCTGAAACGCTTAATTTTTATTTTTTCCGTAAAAAACTGTTGGCAAAATTTTTATGTTTTTATGTATGGTATACTAAGACTGGTACTGGGTTTTAACTCGGTATCGGGTTTTAAAAAATATTTATTGGGGGGTTTTACCTAATAGTTGGTAAAAAGTTTTGTGCAGCGTTGTGTGCTTTTTCAATCGCTTTTAGTGTGGTTTCCAAATCCGAGGCAAGCTGGAAGGCTTATAATATTACAAGTGGTGCTTTCCAGATAGTAAAGGATCTTAGTAAAATGTTTGCTGGTGCTGGTACAGCTGTTATTTGTTATGGTCCGGTGATGGAAGCAAAAGAAAATAATAATGAAAGGGCTGCTATGCTGTTTTCGGCGCCATGTGGCCTTGGAGTAGTTACTATGTTTGATGGTTTATTTAGCTTGCTTTCGGATATAGGCGAAATCGGTAACGGAATAACTGCCGGAAGAGCCGTTGAAAGTAAAGAAGGTTTGAAAGAACTTACCAAGAGAACGGAAGCTTTGGAGAAAAATGCTAACATAACTGGTAGTAAAGCAATTGAAAAATAGCACTGTTTAGCTGTTTAAATAAAACTTCAACTACACGGATTTAATTATCTGTGTAGTTGTTTGTTTTTGAATTAAAAACTTATAATTTTATAATTTTAAAATAATTTTTTTTACCTTTTTTTAAAATTATACCGTTTCCTAAATTATTTTTATTTACGCAAAAATTTAAATCGACTGTTTTGTTGTTAATACTTATGCCGCCCTGTTCAACAAGTCTTCGCGCTTCGCTTTTTGATTGAGTAATTTTAGCTTCAAAAATCAAATCAATTATTTTTATTTCATTTTCTTTAAATTTTTCCAAATTTATATATTTAGTAGGAATATCCGATGAAAAATCGCCGGAAGCAAAAATTTTTTCAGCTGAATTTTTGCACTTATCAGCTTCTGATTCGCCGTGAATTTTTTTTGTTAGATTATAAGCCAAAATTTTCTTAACTTCGTTAAGTTCCTGGCCTTTTAAATTCTCAAATTGTTTTATTTCATCTATATCAATATCCGTGAGCATTTTAACGCATTTTATAACATCAGTGTCTTGAATATTGCGCCAATATTGATAAAAATCGTAAGGAGAAGTTTTTTCGGGGTTGAGCCAAATGGCACCGTTTTCGGTCTTCCCCATTTTTTTGCCGTCAGATTTTGTGAGTAAATTTGTAGTCAGTGCAAAAACTTCGGTACTATTTTTTTTCCTGACGAGTTCGACTCCTGCAATCATATTGCTCCATTGGTCGTTTCCTCCGATTTGGAGTATGCAGTCATATTTTTTATTAAGATGTAAAAAATCATAAGCTTGCATTATCATATAATTGAGCTCAAAAAAAGTTAAACCTTCCTGCAAACGCTGCTTATAGCATTCAGCCGCAAGCATTTTATTAACGCTAAAACAAGTGCCGATATCTCTTAAAAAATTTATATAATTTAAATCACAAAGCCAATCGGCGTTATTTACAAAAATTATATTTGAAACATCCAAAAATTTTGACATTTGTTTTTTAAAGCACTTAACATTATGTTCTATCTGTTCTTTTGGCATAAGTTTTCGCATACTGTTTTTGCCCGAAGGGTCACCGATAAATCCTGTTCCGCCACCGAACAAACAAATTGGAGTGTGGCCATTGTTTTGCAGTCTTGAAACTAAAAATAACTGAACAAGATGCCCAACATGAAGACTGTCAGCTGTTGGGTCGCATCCCACATAAAATGTTATTTTTTTGTTATTCATAATATTTTCTATTTTTTCTTCGTTAGTTGCTTGGGCGGTTATGCCCCTGAATTTTAATTCTTCATAAATTTTCATAAAATTTCTCCATTTAAGTGTTGACATTTAAAAATATGTTTGATAAAATACGGGGACAGTGCTTGTATCGATTTTTATAAAGTTTAGATGGTGATATAAAATAAAGCATCTTGAATATATTTTATCTTTAGGCATATAAATGTCAAGTTATCCGAGAATTTCGGATGGCCGGGTTTTTTATATTCGGATGTTTTTATGATTTTAAAAATCTGATACATTTTAGTTTTATTTTACAGTGCGAGGTATGCAAATGAAGATGAAGGAAATTAAATTTGGGAATACTATTCGTGTTAATTTTAACGAAGAAAATGATTTTTTAGAAATTCCTGATTTACTAGAAGTTCAGAAAAAATCATACGATTGGTTTTTAAAAGAGGGGCTAAACGACGTCTTAAGGGATAGTTCGGGTATAAGTGACTATAACAACAAATTGGTGCTGGATTTTAACGGATACACTTTAAATACCAAGTATCCAAATTATCCCATAGAGGAATGCCGTGAAAAGGACGTTACATATGCGTCCCCTTTGAAGATAAATGTCAGGCTTGTTAATACCGAAACAGGTGAAATAAAAGAATCCGAAGTGTTCATGGGGGATTTCCCGATTATGACCGAAAGCGGGACTTTTATAATAAACGGGGTTGAAAGAGTGGTAATTTCTCAACTTTCGCGTTCGCCGGGTTCATATTTTAAAGTGCAATTTGATAAAACAGGGAAAAAACTTTTCAGTTCCAAGATAATTCCAAATAAAGGCGCTTGGATTGAATTTGAAACGGATTCGAATGATGTAATTTATGCAAAAATTGATAAAAACAGAAAAATTCCGCTTACAGCTTTGATTCGTGCGCTAGGCCTCAGTGCAGATGAAGATATCATGAGATATTTTGGAGAAAATAAAAATTTAAAAGCAACTATTGTCAAAGATGTTTCTAAAAATTCAGAAGAAGCGCTTTTGGATATCTACAGAAGAATGAAGCCAGGCGAGCCCCTGACAATAGACGGCGCACAAGGGTATGTAAATTCTTTGTTTTTTGACCCGCGCAGATACGATTTTTCAAATGTTGGAAGATACAAAGTAAACAAAAAATTATGCTTATGGCGCAGATTAAAGGGTCAAGAAGTCAGCCAAATGATAGTATCGCCCATAACCGGCGAAGTTTTGGCAATGCCGGGCGAGTTAATAAGTACCGAAAGAGCAATAGAAATTGAAAATCAAGGTGTTTCAGAAGTTTATGTTAAAGTCGAAGGGCAAGAAGTAAAGATAATTTCCAATGGAATGGTAGATATTAATAATTTTGTTGATTTTGATGCTTTAAAAGAATGCGGAATAAAAGAAAGAGTAAAATTCAATATACTTTACGAAATTTTGCAGCAGAATAAAGGCGACAAATTAAAAGAAGCAATAATCGACAGAAAATTTGATTTAGTTCCCAGATATTTAACGGTAGACGATATTTTCGCGAGTATAAATTATCTTTTGGGGCTTTCTAGCGGAGTTGGCGAAACCGATGACATTGACCATTTGGGCAACCGTAGGGTGCGTTCTGTTGGGGAGCTTCTTCAAAATCAATTCAGGATTGGTTTTTCAAGGCTTGAAAGGGTTGTTCGCGAGCGCATGACGCTGCAATCGCAGGATTTAGAGGTTATTACTCCGCATGCCTTGATAAATATCAGACCTGTGGTAGCGGCTATAAAAGAGTTTTTTAATTCGTCACCGCTTTCGCAATTTATGGATCAAATTAATCCGCTGTCAGGGCTTACTCACAGGCGGCGTTTATCGGCGCTAGGCCCCGGAGGACTCACAAGAGACCGCGCAAGTTTCGAAGTTCGAGATGTTCACTACACTCAGTATGGCCGCATGTGCCCGATTGAAACTCCCGAAGGAGCTAACATTGGTCTTATTTCTTACCTTTCGATTTTTGCAAAAGTTAACGAATATGGTTTCATTGAAGCGCCATTTAGGAAGATCGATAAAAAAACAGGAAAAGTCACTGATGAGATTGTTTATATGACTGCTGACGAAGAAGATGAATTTATAGTTGCTCAGGCAAACGAACCTTTAGATTCCGAAGGAAGATTTGTAAATGCAAAAGTAAAATGCAGATTTAAAGATGATTTTTTAGAAGTAGAGAAAAGTAAAGCCGATTTTATGGATGTTTCTCCAAAGATGGTGGTTTCGGTATCAACTGCAATGATTCCGTTTTTGGAACACGACGATGCGATTAGAGCTTTAATGGGCGCTAATATGCAAAAACAGGCAGTGCCTTTGTTAAAACCCGAAGCTCCACTTGTAGGAACCGGTATGGAATATAGTGCCGGCAAGGATTCGAGGGTTTGCATTATCGCAAAAGAGCCGGGAGAGGTAATAAAAGTCGATGCGTCATCGATAAATGTTAAATATGATTCCGGGAAGACGGAGCTTTTTAAGCTTAAAAAATTTGAGCGTTCCAATCAAAGCACATGTATTAATCAGCGTGTAAACGTCCGAAAAGGTCAAAAATTTAAAACAGGCGATATTTTAGCAGATGGCCCCTCCACCGATAACGGCGAAATAAGTGTCGGCAAAAATATTTTAGTAGGTTTTATGCCGTGGGAGGGTTATAACTACGAAGACGCAGTGCTTTTGAGCGAGAGACTCACCAAAGAAGATGTTTATACTTCAATTCATATCGAAGAATACATCGCCAAAGCTCGCGATACCAAGCTTGGTCCGGAAGAGATGACAAGAGATATACCGAACGTCAGCGAGGAACTTTTAAAAAATTTGGATGAAAACGGAATTGTAAGAATCGGTGCCAAAGTAAGTTCTGGCGATATATTAGTCGGCAAGGTTTCGCCTAAAGGGGAAACAAAACTTACTGCAGAAGAGCGCTTGCTCCGCGCAATTTTTGGTGAAAAAGCGCGTGAGGTTCGTGATACTTCGCTCAGGGTTCCGCATGGCGAGGGCGGAATTGTAGTTGACGTAAAAGTTTTTGATAAAAACAATTGCAAAAATGAGCTTGAAACGGGTGTTAATAAGGTTGTAAGGTGTTATATTGCTCAAAAACGCAAAATTTCTGTCGGTGACAAAATGGCCGGACGGCATGGAAATAAAGGTGTTGTTTCGAGAATTTTACCTGTTGAAGATATGCCATTTTTACCCGACGGCAGACCTTTGGATGTTGTTTTGAATCCTTTGGGAGTTCCTGCGAGAATGAATATGGGGCAGATTTTGGAAACGCATCTCGGCTATGCCGCAAAAGCTTTGGGAATAAAAGTTGTAACACCTGTTTTTAACAGCACTAAAGAATCTGATATTTTTGAATGTTTAAAAAAATCAGGTCTTGGAGAAGACGGAAAAGTATGGCTCCGCGATGGCAGAACCGGCGATTATTTTGATAACCCTGTGGTTGTCGGATATATGTACTATTTAAAACTGCATCATCTGGTTGACGATAAGATTCACGCAAGGTCAACAGGACCGTATTCGCTGGTTACTCAGCAGCCGCTCGGAGGCAAGGCACAGTTTGGCGGTCAAAGATTTGGAGAAATGGAAGTCTGGGCGCTCGAAGCTTATGGTGCCGCTTATACTCTGCAGGAAATTTTAACTATAAAATCTGACGACGTTGTAGGAAGGGTTAAAGCGTACGAAGCTATAGTTAAAGGTCAAAATATTATGACTCCAGGAATTCCTGAATCATTCAAAGTTTTGGTGAAAGAATTACAGTCTATAGGGCTTGATTTGTCTATTTTAGATAAAAACGGCAAAGAAATTGATCTGAGACGTAATTTTGATAAAGAAAACGAGCCGATAATTGATGAATTGGAATCATCCGGCAGAAGCACTAAAAATAAGACGGAAGATTTGAGTTTATCCAATTTTGATGATGAAGAGGATGAAACTGAAGAAAGTGAAGATTTATCGGCAGCGGACAGCGAAATAAATTATGATTTGGACGATGATTTTGACGAAGAATCGGATGAAAATGATGATTCTTATGACGATGAAGTCGATGAAAACAATGATTCTGGCGAAGATGAAGAAGCGCCGCAAGAAAACGTTGATATTGATGAGAATATTGATGAGAATAGCGACATTGATGAAAGTGATTTTAGCGAAGATTTTGATGAATTTGACGATGATGACTTTGATGGTTCTGATTTTGATGAATAAAAATTTATAAGTAAAAAATTATAATTGCAATTTTGATGATAAAAATTTTGATAATTCTAATTTTTATTTAAAAAAAGGAGTATTTAATGGCACTTGAAGATTTAAAATCAATAAGTATAAACTTGGCGTCACCCGATGCAATAAGAAAATGGTCCAGCGGAGAGGTGAAAAAACCCGAAACTATTAACTACCGCAGCTTAAAGCCCGAAGTTGACGGATTGTTTTGCGAACGCATTTTCGGTCCTACAAGAGATTGGGAATGCCACTGCGGAAAATATAAAAAAATTAAATATAAAGGTAAGATTTGCGAAAAATGCGGTGTGGAAATAACACGTGCAAAAGTCAGGCGCGAACGTATGGGACATATCGAACTTGCGGCGCCGGTTTCACATATTTGGTATTTCAAAGGAATACCTTCTAAACTCTCTATAATTTTAGATATTTCTCCAAGAATGCTTGAAAAAGTTCTTTATTTTGGAATGTATATAATAACTGACCCGGGCGATATACGTGAACTTGAACAAGGTCAGATAATTTCTGAAAAAGAATACCGAGATTTAAAAGAAAAATACGAAGATGATTTTCAGGCAGGAATGGGTGCGGAATCTGTTAAAAAAATTCTTGAACAGATGGATTTGGATATTTTATCTAACGACTTAAAACATGATTTTTTTTCGTCTTCCGGTCAAAAAAAGATAAAAATTTTAAAAAGACTCGAAGTAGTTGAATCCTTTAGATTATCGGGCAATCGCCCCGAGTGGATGATACTCGATGTTCTACCCGTAATTCCCCCGGATTTAAGGCCCATGGTGCAGCTCGACGGAGGCAGATTTGCAACTTCGGATTTAAATGATTTGTATAGGAGAGTAATAAACAGGAATAATCGTCTTAAAAGGCTTCTCGCGCTCGGTGCGCCAGATATTATTGTTAAAAATGAAAAAAGAATGCTACAAGAAGCCGTTGATGCTTTAATCGACAACGGCAGGCGCGGCAGACCAGTTGTTGGAGCCAACAACAGACCGCTAAAATCACTTTCGGATATGCTCAAGGGTAAACAAGGAAGATTCAGACAGAATTTACTCGGGAAAAGAGTTGACTATTCAGGCAGGTCGGTTATTGTTGTCGGACCGGAACTTAAAATGTACCAGTGCGGTCTGCCAAAAGAAATGGCGCTTGAACTTTTTAAGCCGTTTGTAATGCACAGGCTGGTCGAAACCGGAGCTTTTATAAACATAAGAGCTGCAAGAAAAGCAATCGAACGCGTAAAGCCCGAAGTTTGGGACGCTTTGGATGTTGTAATCAAAGGACATTTAGTGCTCCTAAACAGAGCGCCGACGCTTCACAGACTCGGAATTCAAGCTTTTGAGCCTATTTTGGTTGAGGGGCGCGCCATAAAACTGCATCCTTTGGTGTGTTATGCATATAACGCAGACTTTGACGGTGACCAAATGGCGGTTCACTTGCCGCTTTCAGCCGAAGCTCAGGCAGAGGCCAGGCACCTTATGATGTCGGTTGGCAATTTATTAAAACCTTCCGACGGTAAACCGGTTACAGTTCCTACAAAAGATATGGTTTTGGGTGTTTACTATTTGACTTTTAAGCGCGAAGAAGAATGCAAGAAAGTTTTTGCAAGCGAAGATGAAGTTATGCTTGCTTTAGAGCACAAAATTATTTCACTGCATTCCCCGATAAAAATAAGAAGAAAAATTAATATGAGAAATCGTGAT
>JAFSLT010000021.1 GCA_017448285.1 Clostridia bacterium | reverse complement strand
AAGACAGGAGAAAATTAAAAAATGAAAGACTCAAACATTTTCTCCGGCGTCGCCGGAGAAAGTAATATAAACAATTTATTCATAAAATTTTTAAGGCAGGAGAAAATTAAAAAATGAAAGACTCAAACATTTTCTCCGGCGTCGCCGGAGAAAGTAATATAAACAATTTATTCATAAAATTTTTAAGGCAGGAGAAAATTAAAAAATAAAAGACTTGAACATTTTCTCCGGCATCGCCGGAGAAAGTAATGCAAAAAAAATATTTATAAAATTTTAAAGCTGGGGAGAATTAAAACATGAATTTTAGAATTAAAATTTTTAATAAAAAATTTAGAATCTCCGAAATTTTATTGCGTATTTTTATTTTTATTTCAGCAATTATTACGTGCTTAGCAATTGTAGCTATTATGATTTATATCATAGCAAACGGAGTTAGTAAAATTGATTTTAAATTTTTAACAACCGGATATTCAGAATCTTCAGGCGGCGACAAAGGTATTCTGCCGATGATTGTCAATACTTTTTATGTTGTTGTTTTATCGATGCTCATAAGTTTTCCGATAGGTATTGCCTCGGCCGTTTATTTAACGCAATATTCTAAATCTAATTTTTTTAATAAGTTAATTTCATTTTCTTCTGACATACTTTCGGCAGTTCCTTCAATAATTTTTGGAATTTTTGGCTACGCTGTATTTTGTTCGGGATTTAAACTTGGGACTTCTATTCTTGCAGGTTCGATTGCTATGGCGATTTCTATTTTGCCAACTATTTTGCGAACCGCCGAGGACGCTTTAAATAACGTCCCGGTTTCGTATAGAGAAGCCTCAATAGCCTTAGGTGCCAGCAGACTTCGTACCGTTTTTAGGGTAATTTTGCCGAGCGCTTTGCCCGAGATAGTTGTTGCGGCTTCGCTTTGCATTGGAAAGATCGTAGGGGAATCAGCGATTTTAATTTACACGCTTGGAATGTCATATTCGATGCCCAAAGGCGCGATTTCGCATATTTTTGAAAGCGGTAGAACGCTCACGCTTCATCTTTATCAGGTTGCAAAACAAGCTAACAGCGAGGATTCGCTTGCAATAACTTTTGCCACAGCTTCGATTTTATTAATATTTATTTTTATTTTAAATATTATAGTTGACTTTACATTGAAAAAAGTATTTCATAGAAAGTAATTCTAAAAATAAAAAATATAAAAAGTTTTCTTCGGCATTGTAGAAAAAAATCTTTTCATATTTTAAACTGTCGTAATTTTGTACATATTGACTATTTTTTCTTTATGGTATATAGTGTTTAAGTATACTATCATAAAGTGAGGTGGTGCGTATTGATTACAGAACAACTTTCTTAGTATTTATAATTTTTATATATTGACTATTTTTTTATTCAATATGCAGCATTAAATTGTGTTGTTTATAAAAAGTGAGGTGTGTTTATTATGGTTAATAAGACGAGTTTCTGTTGTTTTTTCGACAAAATTCGAATATTTTTTATAAAATTCCTATTAGTATTTGTGGGAGTATTTGGAATAAGCTTTTTTACAAATGCCGAAACATTACAAAATATTAAGATTGGTGATTTCACTTATACACTGGAAGACCAAACCGCTTATGTTACAAATTATAGTACCGGATTTTTTAGTAAACTTTTTGGTTCCATGACGATACCGGAAGTTGTAAAATATAAAGGTAAAGAATATTCTGTTAAGAATATAATGTTCGACAGCAGTAACGCAAAAATTAAAAATGTTACTGGTAATTCGGTCGATATGATTTATGAAAATGCATTTGCAAATTGGAGCGCATTAAAGCAAGCAACTTTTCTTAATGCCAAATATATTAAATCCGGAGTGTTTAAAGGTTGCGAAAAATTAACTACCGTGAATCTTCCTAAATTGCGCATAGTTTATGAAAATGCATTTGAAAATTGTAAAAATCTGAAAAATGTTAGCCTGCCAAAAGTAAATGAAATCAAGGATAATGCTTTTAGTGGCTGTGAATCTTTGCAGACTATTGAAGTGCCAAATTTAGCCGAATATGGTACAAACATTTTTAATGGATTACCTGCGGGCGTAACTGTTAAAGTTTCATCAAAATTGAAAGATGCCGGTTTAGAACAATTACCTAACGGCGATAAAATAAAGATAGAATATGTTGATGGAACTACAAATGATAAATCCAGTTGGGGCGAAAGAATTATAAACAGCGGAGTTGTCAATTACGTTGATGAAGATGGCAAAACCAGCGCCGAAATTACCAGCAACGGACTTATTTGGCTAAAAGAAACTTCAAATGGTTCAAGCGCTTGGTATGCTATTGATAACTCAGATTGGACTTTTAAAAAAGGTTCAAGATTTTGGGTAAAATGGCTCAGCCCAGAAGTTGACAGCGAAGAATTTAATCAATACTACAACAAATTGGATGATGAGCGAAAAAAGAAAGTTAAAGATAACAAATTATGGGTATTTTTAACTGGTGTTACCGACCCTGACGGTAATGAATATACGACTTGGGATAACGGATTTATTGATTATTATATTCAACTCGGCGATGATTGGGATAAAAATGACATTGAAGTCTTGTTTATTTCTGAAGGAAAAGACAGCATTGTGGAACATTTATACGAAACTATGGCATCACCGGAAGGAACAGCTGAATTTGCTAAACTTTCCCTTAAGCATTTTTCGCCATACGTTATGCTTGAAAAAGAAGACGAAACAAGCGCAAATACGAGCACAAGCAAAAGTCAAACACCAACTGGTTTAGTCGAAAAAACTGCTGTTTTGGGCTTTATGTTCACAGCTTCATTGCTCTCGATTGCTGTGTTAAACAAAAAATTTAAAATTTTTAACTAAAACCAGACTATAATCTTTCTCCGGAATTGCCGGAGAAAGATTTTGAAAATTTAATACAAAAGGAGATGATTTAATTATGATTCAAAAGGCAAATATTCACAACTTTTTTCACAAATTTCGAATATTTTTGATAAGTTTTTTATTTATAATTTTTGGAGCACTTTGTGTGAAAAATTCGGCGTATGCAACAAAATACGAAAATATTAAAATTGGTGATTTCACATATGACCTTGATAATAGTAATAAAACTGCAGTTGTTACAAAATATAACCCCGGGTTTTGGAGTAAATTGTTCAGTTCTACTGTAAAAATACCTGAAACTGTGGAATATAAAAATGCAAAATTTTCTGTTAAAACAATTGGATATGAATTTGCAAAAGGTAACGAAAAAATAAAAAAAGTTATCGGCAAATCAATTAAAGACATTGGTAACTATGCATTTCAAGATTGTAATGGTCTCAAAAGCGTGAATTTTCCTAATGTAACTAGTATTGGCCTTTGTGCATTTGATTCTTCAGGTTTAACAAGTGCAGATTTTCCTAATGCTACCGAAATCTTATCGGCTGCATTTAATGGTTGCGTTTATTTAAAAGATATTAATCTTCCTAATGCTGTTAGTATCAATAAAATAGTATTTGAGAACTGCAGAAATTTAACAAATATTAATCTTCCAAAGGTAAATTGGATTGGTGAACGCATTTTTGATGGTTGTGATTCCTTACAAACTATTGAAGCGCCTAATTTAACCAATTGTAGCAAAAATATTTTTCACGGGTTACGTGAAGGTGTAACCTTTAAAGTACCACTAAATATGAAAAATTTTGGCTTGGAAGCATTGCCAAATGGTGATAAAATTAATATAGTTTATATTGGAGATACTGATAAATCAAACTGGGGTAAAAAAATTATAAATAACGGATTTGTCAACTATGTTGACAGTAGTGGAAAAACAAGCGCAGAAGTTACTGGAAACAAAATGATTTGGCTAAAAGAAACTTCGGACGGCACAAGTGCTTGGTATGCTGTTGATAACTCAAAAGGGATTTTTAAAACAGGCTCAAGATTTTGGGTAAAATGGCTCAGCCCAGAAGTTGACAGCGAAGAATTCTATCAATATTATAATAAGTTGGACTATGAGCACAAAAAGAAAGTTGAAAATAATAAATTGTGGATATTTTTAACCGGCGTTACCGACCCTGACGGTAATGAATATAAAACTTGGGATGGGACTATAAATTACTATATTCAACTCGGCGATGATTGGGATAAAAATGATATTAAAACTGTTTTTATTTCTGAAAACAAAGATGAAGCTATTAAAGTTTCTTATGAAAAAAAATTAAACTACCCCGAAGGAAAAACTGAATTTGCAAAACTCGATATGAAACATTTTTCGGCTTACGGCATCTATGATTCAGAATCCACAGAAAGTGCGAATACAAAAAAAAGTGCTTCGGTTAAAACTGGTTTAATTGAAAAAACTACTGTTCTGGGCTTTATGTTCACAGCTTCACTGCTCTCGATTGCTGTTTTAAATAAAAAATCTAAAATCTTTAACTAAAACCAAACTATAATTTTTCTCCGGAATTTCCGGAGAAAAATTTTGAAAATTTAATACAAATATAACCAACGGTATGTATGGTAGCAAAAAAAGATTGAAATCAATATATATACTTAATGAAATAAAAAATTAGTTTCTCTCCGGCGTCGCCGGAGTTGACAATAAAAAGCATAACTAACTTGCGTAATATGCTTTGACAAAAAGTATGCCAAGTAATTATTTCCAAAATACTCGGCATACAATCAGTTTTTTCTTTAACTATAGCAGCTTTAAATAAATAAATAATTTATTTCGCTTAACAAGCAAATTTGCCTAAACAAATACCAACAGCCAAACCAACTACACCGATAATTACAGGAAGCAACCAACGCCAAATACTCGTCTTTCCATCTTCTTCAGCACCATCGTTTTGACAGTCGTCACATTTAGCGGTGTCGTCAACAATATTAGTGTTGTTAACATTGTTCTCTATTACCTCCTTTTTTTTCATCGCATTGGTGACACCACCGGCATTAATAGTTAAACACAAAAAGCTTGCTGCTATAGCCTTAGAAACAAAGTTTGTCAAGTACATTTTTGAAGAATTAGCAAAAAATTTGAAAATCAATTTTCAGGAAATCAGCAAGCCGTGAAAGGTTTTCAAGAATTTCAAAGGCAAGTATTGAATTTAGGAGTTGACGGTATTCTGGAAAATAATGTTATCAAAGATAGCAACTCTCCGGATGCGAATGATGTCTCAAAGGAAGACGAAACATTGAGACAGACTTTGGAAAGTGCGCATGTAAAGTTATTTCGGGACAAGTACCTATGAATATGTCGCAGCCTCATGGTAATTCTTACTATGTAAATGTTGAAAGCGAGGCTGGTAGTTTTGCGATTTTTGCAAGTATTCGTAATTGTGGCTTCGAGTTGTATAATGGTGATAAAAGATTTTCGTTTAGCAATATTACTGGAAATTAAAAATTTACAAACTTTAAGTTTTTTACTTAAAGTTTGTTGCTTGTTTATTAATTTATCATAGAGCTAAAAAAAACATTGCGAAATTTATATAGATTTTCTCTCCGGCGGCGCCGGAGAATATGCTTGTAGCTTATTTAATTTAATTTTTTAATTTTTAAGATTTTATCACGATTGAAAAAAATTAAGAATAAAATACAATAGGAGGTAAGTATATTGGCAATAAAAATTTTTATCGACCAAGGGCATAATCCAAGCGGTTCGCCCAACTCTGGCGCCGAGGGGAACGGTCTTTTTGAGCAGGATATCACCTATAATGTAGGAAAATATCTTGAGTCTATGCTTAAAAATGATCCGAGATTTGAAGTGAAAGTTTCGCGAGAAAATCCCGATACAGTGCTTGGCACCAGTAATTCAACAAGTTTGGCTGCAAGAGTAAATGCTGCAAATTCTTGGCGCGCAGACTATTTTTTAAGCATTCACGTAAATGCGAGCACAAACGAAAATGCAAACGGCACAGAATGTTATGTTTATTCTCAGGATTCAAAAGCTTATTATTTGGCAACTTCGATATTAAATGCGATAGTTTCGGATTTAGGTACCAAAAATAATGGCGTGATGATAAGACCTTCGCTTTATGTTCTGAGGCGGACCAACATGCCGGCTGCTTTAATCGAACTTGCATATATAACAAATTATGCTGATTCCATTAAATTAAGAGATGACCAATATAAATTTGCATCAGCAATTTATCAGGGAATTTTAGATTATTTTAAATTCAGCTGATTTTTTATAAAAAACTAAAATTCCTCCGGCATTTGCCGGAGGCGGCTTTTTTTTAGTAATGCGTAATAATCCTTGCGTGCTCTCTGCTTCAACTATTTTAATTTGTTTCCAGGCCAAAGTTCATAAAAGATTTTGCCAATTTCTTTTTTAAGCTCCCCATATATTAATCTCCATCGTTATTTTGGCGCGAATACTATGTGATACTTGCAATTCCACTTTGTATGAGTTAAATTATTTATCTTTTGATGTCCTTGCAGTTGCAAGCCGCTTATATATTATCAAAAGGAGTTATATTAAGCATTTTTTATTTTTATTTACAGCAATAAAAATTTTTGACATTCCCAGCTATCGGTCGTAGAAAATTATTTTTTAAGCGCTATAAAACTCCGGAAATACCAAATAAAAATAGATTTCTTTCGAAACTTAAAAATTAAAACAGAAGTGTTCTTCCCGGCGGTGCCGGAGGAAGATGAAGCTAAAATGAAAAACATATTTGCAATAATCGGTTTTGTCAGAAAGGACTTTATGGAAAATTAATTTTTATTATCCCAAAATATATTGACTTTTTTTATTTTATGATTTACAATGGAAGCAGTGGGTGTGGATATACCTGACTAAGTTTTAATTTATTTTAGGAGTGTATTTATGAAAGATTCAATTAAAAAAAGTTTAGCTGTTGCTGTTATATCTGCTTTTTTATCTAATGCTCATGGTGCTTGCGCCCAAAATAAAATTAAAAAGCCGCAAGAAGAACAAAATGAAAGCGTTGGTCAAAACGTTACTCATGGTGCTTGTGCACAAAATCAAGTTGAAAAGCCGCAAGAAGAACAAAATGGAAGCGTTAGTCAAAAATCTATCAGTAAACCAGACGAAAAAAATGCCAATCAAAAATCTAAGTCCAAGAAAGTTTTAGCAGTTACAGGTGGTTCTGTTCTGGCTGGAACATGTGGAATATGTATTCTTACTCCTGCTTTAATGAATCTGAGAGAGTCTATTCAAAATTATTATAAAATAGATGAAGCAAGAGAGAAGATTCGTAAATATGATAAAGAATTGACTGGAATTAATAATGATTTTCAAAAAAGGAAGAAAATATTAGATGACATAATGAAATTAGAGTATATTTGTGATTCAATAGTAGATACGCAAATTGAATCACTTAAACTGGTTTATGTGGGCTTTAAAGAATTAATTGATATATCATATAATAAAAATTTAGAAGAATTCAAACAAAATTTAAAATATTATGTTATGACATTTGATGATAATAGTTTTGAATTATTAGATTATGATTTATTAAGAGAAGTTTTATTTGATATTTATCAAGTTTGCGCTAATGCAAATATGAATTACTTCAAAAAATTATCAGAATTAGAATTTGAGATGAAGATGAGTGATGACATGAATGCCTTAGTAATAACTAGTATTAAAAACTCAAAAAAAATTTTTTTGGTAAATAATCGCGATTTTGTTAGTGCAATGTCAACTGACAATGAAATTAAAAATAAATCTAATTCATTTTTTAATGATTGGAAAAACAACAAAGATGACGGTAAATTTGTTGATGGAATAGGAAAATTGGTTAAAGAATTTGTATTACGTCATTTCAAAATAACTTAACAAATCAAGACAAATTAATTCTTTCTTTAATTCTAGGTCATCCAGGATTTGAATAAATTAAATGTCAAAATTGAAGCTTTGTTAGATAACTTGTTTTCTCCAGCAAAAAAATTTGATATCAAAATTTTACTATATTGAATACTAAAATTGAGGCTATTAAAGCAATCAATGTATTAACAACTAAAGATAAACACGCCGAGAGTGTATCGCTTTCTTTTTTAAAAACTGCCAAAGCCGATATGCACGGCGGATAAAGTAAAATGAAAACCAGCATTGCCAGCGCGCTTGACTTTGTAAAATTTTGCAGAATCACTTCGTTTAAATTCGATTCTTCGGCGCCATAAACTATCGACATTGTGCTGATGATTGCTTCTTTTGATAATAATCCTGTAATAAGTGCTACAGCTGATTTCCAGTTGGAAAATCCTGAAAAAGTAAATATAGGTGCGATGAATCCCCCAAGCTTTGCAAGTAGGCTCTGCGAGTTATCTTCTACGAATCTTAAACTCTGGTCAAACGACTGCAAAAACCAAATTACTACGGAAGAGCCGAGTATTATTGCTCCCACATGCTCCAAAAAATCTTTTGATTGGTCCCAAAGATGCAAGTATAAATTATGAAGCGACGGAATTTTATAATCAGGCAGCTCCATTATCATGGGCGATTCTCTCGGCCTTACTATTTTTCTGAAAAGAAACGACATAAGTATTGCGAATAATATGCCTGTTAGATATATCAAAAACATCATGATTGCTTTCTTTTCAGGGAAAAACGCGTTTAAAAATACCAAATAAACCGGTATCTTTGCTCCGCAGGACATAAACGGAATTAAAAATATCGTTAATTTTTTTTCTTTTTCGTTATTGAGTATTCGCGTACTCAAAATCGCCGGCACACTGCATCCGAATCCCATCAAAAGCGGCACGAACGCTTTGCCAGAAAGTCCGATTTTTCGCATTAATTTGTCCATTATAAACGCCGCGCGCGCCATGTAACCGCTGTCTTCTAGGAGCGCAAGCATACCAAATAATATTAAAATTTGCGGCAAAAACGAAAGCACCTCCCCCATTCCGGCAACAATTGCAAATATAAAACTTGAAAAAATATTATTTATTTTTAATTGACTTAACAAAATACTTAATGGATATTCAATGCCTTTGCTAATTATCTCCCTTGCAAAACTTTGGCAAAAAGTTCCAATCGGACCAAAACTTACATAAAAAATGAGAAGCATTATAATTAAAAAAATCGGAATAGCTGCAAATTTTCCGGTAATTACTTTGTCAATTTTCCTGGAAATTTTAATTTTTTTAATTTTATTTATATCCGAAATTGATTTTTTGCATATTTCTGAAGATTTTTTATATCTTTCGGCTGCAATATCTTCTTCGTATTTTATTTCGTTTTGCAAACCTCTGATTTCATCTATTTTTTTTATTATATTAAAATTTAAATTAAGAGAAGAAATTATCAAAGCATCAGATTCCAAAACTTTTACTAAAATAAATCTATTGTTATAAAAATTAGAGTTCAAATCCTGCAAAATTTTTTTGATTTTTAAAATTTTAGATTCAACATCTTTACTATAATTAAATATTTTAAATTTTTTATTATAATCAAAATTAGTTATTTTTTTTGTTAATTCTTCAATTCCGATATTTTTGGCAGCCGAAATTGGCACAACAGGAGTTCCCAATAAATTTTCGAGCGTACAAAAATCGATTATTTTGCCTTTTCTTTGAAGTCTATCGCACATGTTAAGAGCGATAATCACAGGCTTGCCGAGCTCCAAAATCTGGGTTGTGAGATAAAGATTGCGCTCAAGGTTCGTGGCATCGATTATATTTATTATCAAATCAGTATTATTTTCGAGTATAAAATTTCTGGTAATAATTTCTTCCGGCGAAAAAGGCGAGAGCGAATAAACACCGGGCAAATCCGTAATTTTAACCGGAAAATTGGTGTTTTTTATATAACCTTCTTTTTTTTCAACAGTAACACCCGGCCAGTTACCGACATATTGGGCATTACCGGTTAATTTATTGAATAAAGTGGTTTTTCCGGTATTGGGATTTCCAATGAGTGCAACTCGCAAATTTTTATTTTTATTTTT
>JAFSLT010000020.1 GCA_017448285.1 Clostridia bacterium | reverse complement strand
TCCAAGGAGATTTTCGATTAGATTTAGGTGGAACAATGGGTTTAAAATTTAAACTTTGAGCTAAAAATCGAGTGTCATCGCCTTCATACGCCTTATCCATGAGCAAATATCTTTGCTTTTTTTGTTTTCCGAGTTTTTTGATAAGTTCTCTGCCACATGGAGCATCACCGGCATTGCCGGGTGATAGCGAGAAAATTAGGTCATGCGCTAAGATAGTTTAAAAACGCAAAAACTTCAGTTTTATGGACTCAAAAAATAGTAATACCAATTGTTTATTTTATTCAATTTTCGGCATAAACTACCTTAGGCCATAACCTAAACTATCACTTGTTCCCAAAGTGCTACTGGGGGCTGAACCAGCCAAATTGAGAGTAAATAAACGCCCCATAGTACCTGCAAAAAACCCCATGTCATCAAAAACTTTATCACGTTTTTCTTTAGCTGTTGAACAACCAGTCTTATATTTACGTATCTGCCATAAATCGGGCGCTTTGTTAGATAATTTATCAAAATTTAATTTATTTAATTCAGTTTTGATTATTTTTGATAATTCTTCTAAATTATTAACAGAATTATAATAAATACTAGTGTTATCTGAATTTTTATAATTTCCTTTTGTAATTTTATACGGATCAATTATAATAGTTTTAAATGGCACTTTATTTGAGTATTTTGAAATTTCTCTTAATATGAGTTCAGCATTTTTTCTATTAGATAAATTTATTTTTTCTAAAACACGTTCTTGATCTTTCGCCTTTTCTTCCCAATAAGAAGGGTAGAAATAAGGTTTCGTTGATGATTTCTCTTTTCCTAAAAATATTATGATAATATTAGCATCTTGTAGGAAATCTTCCGAATGATATATTCCGTATTCGTTAATTTTTCCTTTTAAATCACAATTTGCAAGTTGACACACGTCTTCGTAGGTGAAAACTTCATTTGGAGTGTAAAAGGCGTGAGCAACAATTTTTTTGTTATTGAGTTCAGTTAAATTTAAAGTTGCATTTTTTATTTTTAATTCTTCGTCGTCGTTTGAGACTGAAAATTTTTTGGAAAGCTTTTCTAATTTATTAAACTCTTTTTCAGAATCATTCTCGAACAATTCAAATAATTTTTGCTTTGCCGCAAAATCGGTTCCCAGTAAAATTATTTTCAAATGTTTCTCTTGCATATTTGTTATTTTGCTGCATTCCATCGCGATAGCAGCACCGGTCGATATCAAATTGAAACTTAATATACCTACTAAAATTTTAGAAATAAAATTCATATTTTCTCCTCCAATTAAATTTTTTAAAATAAATTAAATTTAAAAATAGAAATTCGATTATGCTATTTTCTGTCACCTCCAATAAATTAGATTTGAACAGCCGATAAATAAAACTATGCTGACAATTATATTTTTAGAATTAGGCGTTTGTCAATAAAAAAAATCAGATTATTGACCAAAAAATAGATACTTTTGACAAAATTAGACATATAAAACTAACTTCCGTTTGAAAACGGAAGTAATTTAACGATTAAATACAATCACAATTAACTTTTAAGGCTCAACGCAAATCAAATGTCCGGCTTCATCTTTATCAAGTTTTAATCTGGTCAGATTTTTGCTTTCATAAGTCGAATTATATTTAACTTCGATTGCACTGTTTATGAATCTTTTACAGACTTTAATCGAACGCATTCCCTCGTCATCATTCACACATTTTTGAGCCATCCAGTCAAGAATACTATCGCTATATTCTAAATCTAATTTATACTTTTCTTTTGCAAAACTGGCAATTTGTGTTAAAATTTTAGCAAGAGCTTTTTTGTAACTTTCTTTGTTAGGCGTGTTAAATTGGAATTCAGAAATTCTTTTAGTTTCGTCGTCCAGAGGCTGATTGCACGGAAACAAGAAAATTGCACCTTTGCACGATTGCTTTTTGCCTTCAATTTCGATTTCGCCTGTTTTAAACGCATTCCAAAGTAGTGTTCTCAAGCTTTTGGGCAACTTATCGAGTTCGTCGACGATTATAATCGGATGCTCATTGTGCTTAATTGCGGCAACGAGCTTACCATAAGCATAATAGCCGCGTTCATTCGAGCCTATATGCCATTTTCCGCTCACTTGCTGGTTGACGTTTAAAAATTTATGGTCGACGTCAAAATCTGCAGGACCAATAATCACCGGCTGTTCGGCGCACAAATTTTTCATAAGTTCCAAAAAGAATGAGGTCTTACCACAACCCGGAGTTCCGTGCGGAGAAAGCAGCATACGTTCACCCTTGCCGTTTTCTTGGTTTGATAAGTAAAAGCCGCATATAATCAATGAACGCGTTAATCGCACTTTCATTATGTGGCGATTGCGTTTTCAAATTATTAATATTGTTTTCGATTAAGCGCCACTTTTTGGTATAATCAATCGAAGAATTGCCAAGCATATCTTTCATTTTTTGGTCATAATCTTTTTGAGCTTTAATTTTGCGTTCATGCAGCAAGTCATCTTTGCGCCTGTCTTCGGCGACTCTGCTTCTAAACTTTCTCCACTGCACTGCGGCAACTCCTCCGACTGTTGCAGCTACTGTGATTGCAGCTAATCCCCCCGACAATTTCAAAATACGGTCAAAAACTGTTGATATTCGGTAATACGCATCTAAAGTTTGGGTTAATTCATCAATTATATTTTCCCTTGATTCTTTTTTACTGGTTTTTGCATGTAGTATGCTATTTAAAAATTTAAAAAATACAGGATGTCTAGCATATTCAAAATATTTTCGAAGATCGACAAGAGAATTTTTGTTATTTTCCGTTACTATATCTCTATGTCTCTGTGATTTCATAGGATTAAGTTCGATTTTGTAAACTGCGTTTTTATCGCCTTTTTTCACCTCTTTACCCTTTGGTATATCACTATCGCCTTTTTCATCATAAAATTCAGTCAAAGGCACTGGACCTTTTTCAATTTTCTTTTAAAGATCAGTCAGCTCATCATCTTTTCGCGCAACAATTTTGTACAAATGCTCGCCAAAATCATACCTATAACCGGCATCAGCATTTTTTGATTGTGTCGAAAACAATGCGCATAAAGCCATACATAATCTTTTTTTCATGTTATTTCTCTTCATAACAATCACCTCTTTTAATAATTAATAAATTTTAATTCAAAATATATTTTTTTGAAATCCAAATACACAATATAACCTTATCTTAGCCCCTTCATTCAAAAGTCAACACTTTTCGACTAAAACCGCATTTTTTTTTGCAAAAAATTTTTTTCATAATTTTGTCAAACGTAGTGATATCAACTGTTTAATTGCTAAATTAAAAACGAAAAATTTATAAATCAAATAAAGCATCAATCACAAAAAACCAGATTTTTTAATTCAATCTGGTTTAATTGTGATAAATATACTTTTTGCACAAATTTTTAATCTTTGAATTGAGAAAATAATATAAACCTTATAAAATTGGCATTCTACAGGATTATTTTGAAAATTTATGATTGCAAAACATTACTATTTATGATAAAAAGTTACCAATACTTGCAGGAGGTAACAATGTGATTTAGCCTAAAATTTTCAATTCAAAAC
>JAFSLT010000019.1 GCA_017448285.1 Clostridia bacterium | reverse complement strand
TGCTTATTTTTGGCGGACTTTTTTGCTTGGGAAACAGATGCGCTATTTTTTCGTACATTTCTTTTGTTATTTCCATTCCCTGATTATATCACCTTTTCGTTTGCTATTCTACTATTTCCTATTTCGTGTTAACAGGCCCTAATAATTATATCCATAAAAAAATAACCGTCCCTGACTAAAGAAGACGGTTATACATTATTCTTTTGTTTAGGACCAACCGCTCAAAACGGGATTCTTGCTATTATTGTATCAAATAAAAACGAAAAAATCAAATAAATATTGCAAGAGTCATTAGATTTCTTTCGAAACTTAAAAATTAAATCGAAAGTGTTCACTCCGGCGGCGCCGTAGATAATATATATTACTGGTTTCGAAAGAAGTCTAATGGGAAGTATGATCTTAATGATGTTAGAGTATTGGAGGGAAAATCGAACGTATTTTCATAAGAAACGCCAATAGAACTTTCAAAAAACAGAATCAAAAATGATAAAAAATCGAAAAAATAAGCAAAAAATATTATTCAGGAAAGAAAAAAAGGCACATGATAAAAACACAAGTAGTTGCAGATAAAAAATCAGAAACTGTAATTTGGGTCATAGTATAAGATAGTTTACAAGAGGATGTCAGAAAATCAATCAGTTGATATTATTGTGTTTTTCACCACTCAAAGTCGATTTTTTGTATTTTTAAACTACTTTAGCGTATGACCGACATTTTGAATAAATTCAATTTGAATTTTAAAAATTTTTTTATTATTTTGGATTTGAAGATTTCTAAAATCTTTTTGCATGAGATTTTTGATTATTTTTAATCCCAAATGTTTGCGATTATTTTTAATATTTTCACTGTTATTTTTAAAATTTGAAATAATGTATATATATTTTAATTTATTTTTTATAAATTCGATATTTATAAATTTTTTATTAATATTATTTTGATAACAAGATTCTATTGCATTATCTAAAATATTGCCAAAGATTATACAAAGTTCTGCTTCATCAATTTTTGGGAATGAAATATTTTGGTTGATTTTATATTTTATGTTCAGTTTATCCATTATTTTTAACTTTGATTTTATTAAATAATCAATTGGTCTAAAATTTTTATTTATTTTGTTAAAGGTGCCAAATAATTTTTTTATTTTTTGTTCAGCCTTTTTTGTCTGACCATTTAATATCATTCCGGATATCGAAAATAATATATTATTTATATCATGTATTAAAAAATCTATATTTTTAAAATTTTCTGTCATTGTTTGCCTTTTCTATTGTGAATATAATTCACATTATAAAGTATAAAAAGAAAATATCAACTGACATACTTTTTTCGAAAGAAGTCTAATGATACCCAATTGGTTGATTTTTAGCGCCAATTACACCAGTGGATTTCAACATGCAAAATTGATATAATGATACGAAACAGCAGATAATATTTAAAATCGAGGAGGAAATGTATTATGAAAAATAGGCTAAATATAATTTTTAATGATGGAAAAGAGAAAATCGGAAAAGCAAAAACGATAGATGAGCTCCAAAACTTAAAAGCACATTTTCTTGGAAAACATGGAGCTATCACAGATATTTTAAAATCTATTCCGCTTCTTGAAGTTTCTGAGCGTGCAGAAATAGGGCGTTTGTGTAATAAACTTAAAAAATCAATTTCTGATATGATTGAGTCTCAGAAAGAAAAAATTTACTTAAAAGAGTCTGCGATACCTGAAAATTTCGACTTTACGGTTCCCGGCATTTTACCGCCATCTGGAGCTTTGCATCCTATTACTCAAATGTGTTATGACCTCAATGATATTTTTCGTTCAATGGGATTTGAAATATTCGAAGAATCGGATATAACAAGTGAACTTTATGCATTTGATAATTTAAATTTCCCTCCGAATCATCCGGCGCGTGAGAGTATGGATACATATTGGCTCGAGCCTCGTGACGCATCTGGGCATAGTAAACTTTGTCTGAGGCCGCATTTAACAGGAGCAAGCGTTAGATATATGCAAACACATGAGCCCCCTTATCGTTTTGTGTATCCCGGACGCGTATATCGCAATGAATCGACTGACGCCAGGCACGAGAGAGCTTTTTTTCAGTATGAAGCATTGATAGTTGACAGCAGCTTTGCCTTTTCTTCCGGCAAAATACTTATTAAGAGCATTCTTTCGAAGGTTTTTGGCCGCGATGTATCGGTTAGAATGCGCACGGGATTTTTCCCGTTTGTTGAACCGGGTTTTGAAATAGATATGAATTGCTTGGTATGCGGCGGAAAAGGCTGCAGTGTATGTAAGCATGTCGGCTGGATAGAAATAATGCCCGGCGGTACTCCGCATCCAAATGTGCTCCGCGCTGCAAGGTTAGACCCTGATAAGTTTACGGGCTTTTATGTAAATATTGGTTTAGACCGCTTGGTTATGATGAGATATGGTGTGGATGACGTAAGATTATTTCACAGTGCTGATTTGCGCTTTTTAAAACAATTTAGTTAGGAGATGGTTTTTTATGAAAATATCATTGAATTGGATAAAAGATTATGTTGAATTGCCGAAAAATATGGATATGACCAAACTTGCATATGATTTAACTATGTCAACGGTTGAAGTAGAAAACGTAAAATACTTGAGCGAAAATTTCGAAAACATAGTAGTAGGAATCATAAAAGAAGTATATCCTCATCCAAACGCAGATAAACTGAGAATTTGCAAAACTTGTATAGGCGGCAATGAACTTTACGAAATAGTTTGCGGCGGCACTAATTTAAAGCCAGAAATGAAAGTTATAGTAGCGCGTCCCGGAGCAAGGGTCAGGTGGCATGGCGAAGGCGATTTGGTGGAAATAAAAAAAATAAAATTACGCGGCGTTGAAAGCTACGGAATGATTTGTGCGGCATGCGAAGTTGGCTTAGCTGATTTATTTCCGCCAAGTAGTGAGGGCGAGATAGTTGATTTATCAGATTTCGACGTTTCTGCAGGAAGTAACGTTGCTGAAGCACTGGATTTAAACGACGTTGTGCTCGAAATAGATAATAAATCCCTCACTAACAGACCCGACCTTTGGGGACACTACGGAATTGCGCGCGAAATTGCAGCTCTTTACGATTTGAAGCTCAAAAATATTGCGCCATTTTCAGCGCCGAAAGTAAAAATTTTGGATGTAAATTTAATTGAAAATAAGCGTTGCCGCCGGTATGTTGGAGCAAAATTGAGCGGGATTAATATGAAGTCCTCCCCTTTTGAAATAAAAAAACGCATTTGGTCTGCAGGATTAAAACCGACAAACGCCGTTATTGACATAACCAACTACGTAATGCTCGCGGTCGGTCAACCTGTTTATGCTTTTGATGCTGACAAAGTAAATGGAGCTATAATTATACGCTGTGCTAAAGACTCCGAAAAAATAAAACTTTCGGATGGAAAACAGCTTTCTTTATCGAGCAGTGATTTGGTTACCTGTGATAATGACGGGCTAATTTCACTCGCGGGAATTTTGGGAGAAGAAAAATATTCGATTGATTCTGAAACAAGCAATGTAATATTAGAAATAGCAAATTATGAACCCTCGGGAATAAGACACACCGAAATGCGCCATGAACTGCGGACTGAATCTGCTGCGCGCTTTGAAAAAGGGCTCGACCCGCAGCGCTGTGATATGGCAATTTCCTTATTATTTCAAATATTTGGCACCATTTTTGAGAATATGTCGATAGTGGAATACAGTGACATATATGCTGTTCATTTACCAAAAAAAGAGATAGATATTTCACTTGCTTGGCTGGAAAGCTGTATAGGTAAGCATATTGAGAATGATTATATTACTCGTAAACTAGAAAAACTTGGATTTAAAGTTGAGTTTAATAGCGATAATATGCATGTTTTAGTTCCCTCGTGGAGAGCTACGGGAGATATAAGTCTAAAAAATGACATTATGGAAGAAGTTGCTAGAATGTACGGCTTTGAAAATTTTGAGCCGCTGCCGATAAAAACTTCATTTAATAGCGCAATAAATCAGCCAAAAGTGGATTTAGATAGAAAAATCAGGGAATATTTAGCTTTTAGGTGCGGAATGAACGAGATATTTACATATCCGTGGGTTAACAGCAAATATAATGATGCGCTTTGTTTTGATACGCGTGATATGTTGTCAATAATTTCTCCTCCGTCTGCCGATGAGTGCTATGTTCGTTCATCACTTTTGCCGAATCTTTGCAAAGCTGTTTCGGAAAATTTGCGAAATTTCAGTGAATTTAGTATTTTCGAGTCTGCTCAAGTATTTTTTAATCGCAATTTCGAAAGTGCGTACGATTCGCGCGAAGTTTTGCCAATGCAAAGGAAAAGTATTGCCGGCGCCTGCGTGAGTGAACCCAAAAATTTATTTAATCTTTTTCGTAAAACTAAAGGCATACTGGAAGCAATGCCTAAGTACGTTCATATGGAACCACTGACATTTAAAAAAGTAAATAAACCCAATTGGGCTGACAGCGTAGTATGGCTTAATGTTTTTCAAGGGAAAGAAACGGTAGGAAATTTTGCACTTTTATCAAGAAAATCAGCACTTGCCTGCGGTATCAAAAAAAGCATAGTAATGCTTTTTGAACTTGATATAGATTTATTAAAGCCTTACACATCAAGAACAAATGAATTTAAACATTTGGCAGACTATCCAATGGTAGATTACGACTTATCACTACTATTTGATTTGTCGGTCAAATGGGAAGATATTTTAGATACTTTAAACCAAGTTAATAATCAATTAATTCATAAAATGAGCTTTGTGGACGAATACACAGGAGAGCAAATAGCAGAGCATAAAAAATCAGTTACAATTAGACTGCTGATCGGTTCTTTTGAAAAAACTTTGACGTCACAAGAAATAAAAAACTGTGTTGACGTTGTAATCGATAAATTAAAAATATCTTTAGGCGGAGAACTTCGCGATTGAATTATTCTTAGAAGTGTAAATATCATTATATTTTGCAAATTGAGTTAAAAAATTGGGAGTGCAAAGAGATGTGTTAAATAAACTATAGAAAGAAAAAAATGATGTTTAGAATTAGTGGGATTAGATTTGACAGAAGCAAAATCGTTAAAAGCGCGAATAAAGATTTTAAAAATAGATTTCATAGTATTAACAAACCTAAAGAAATATTTAGATTTACGTTTTAATGTATGGATATAATCTCAAGTAAGAATTGACATTTTCCTCCATTTTGGCATTATTGCATATGTTTGTTACAGTGTTTAATAAATATCTTTGATTTCCTACTTTACTTTTGCCGTGTTTTTTTGTCTCATTTCTTTTCCATATTGTGGACATCTTATTTTTCCCATTTTCTTATTATATTACTAACATATTTGATTTGCACTCCCTATTTTTTTTTATTCACTTTTAGCAATGTGGTGCGAGAAAGTCTTGATTTTTTTCTCTTTTTTAGATATACGTTATAAAAAGGAGTTTTTTATGATATTTGCAGCAATAGTCGCCGGAGGAATCGGTACAAGACTTGGAAGTAATATTCCAAAGCAGTTTTTAACACTCGGCAATAAGCCGATTATTATTCATACTGTTGAAAAATTCTTGCTTTGCTCAAAATTTGACGCAATTTTTGTCGGAGTTCACGAAAATTGGCTGCCGCACGCAAAGGATGTTTTTATTAAAAATAATTTAACAGATAAAAAAATCCATTTTTCACAAGGCGGAAAAGACCGAAATTCGACTATTATGAATATAATAAATGATATCGAAGCTGAATTTGACGAATCCGATGAGCATATTTTGGTAACTCACGATGCTGTGAGGCCGTTTGTGACGCTCAGAATAATAGAAGAAAATATTAACGCTGCACAAGAATTCGGGGCATGCGATACTGTAGTTGAGTCGCATGATACTATAGTAAAATCTAATATTTATAGAACAGAAATAGAAAATATTCCCAACAGAAAATATATGTTTTTGGGACAAACTCCGCAGAGTTTTAATATGCTTAAATTAAAAAAATTATATAGTGAACTGACTGAAGAACAAAAGCAAGAACTCACAGACGCTTGCAAAATTTTTTCGATAAAAAATCAAAAAGTAAGTTTGATTATGGGCGAATTTTCTAATTTTAAAATAACCACGATCAGTGATTATAAAATCGCGCAATCGCTTTTGGAGATTAAACTTGATTAATTGTGTTTATCAGCTAACGTCGCCTAAAAAAATAAATTTAAAATTTAAAGATATAAATACTAATAATAAAGTCATAGTAAAACCCGAATATATGTCTATTTGCCACGCAGACCAAAGATATTACAGAGGCAAAAGACGGGCTGATATTTTGAAAAAAAAGCTCCCGATGGCGCTTATTCACGAGTGCTGCGGAGTTGTTTTAAAAGATAATACAAATAAATTTTTGCCCGGCACAAAAGTAGTTTTGATACCTAATATTCTTGCCAAAAATCATGATGATAATAATCAAAATATTTATGAAAATTACGAAAAAGGCTCAAAATTTCGCTCAAGCGGCATCGACGGTTTTATGCAAGAATTAATCTCGATTGATAATAACAGGCTGGTAACTTTTGATTATGATTCAGATTGCGAGATAAATAATTATATTTTTGCAATTACTGAGCTTGTAAGCGTCGCTGTGCACGCCGTTAAAAGATTTGTGAAAAATAGCGATAATAATAAAAATAAAAAAATCGCTGTTTTTGGCGATGGAAACGTTGGATTTTTGGTTTCGTTAGTTTTAAGAAAAATAATTCCTGATTCAGAAATAATTGTTATTGGCAGACACGAAGAAAAACTGGCAAATTTTTCGTTTGCAAACCAAGTATTTTTAGATTCAGAAATTCCTGAAAATTTAGAATTTAACCATGCATTCGAGTGCACAGGAAATGCTGGCAGTTTTTTTGCAATCGATAATATAATAAATCACATAAATCCCCAGGGAACTGTTATTTTAATGGGTGTTAGTGAAGAAAAAATTTTGATTAACACACGCAATATTCTTGAAAAAGGTTTAAAATTTATCGGCTGTAGCAGATCTGGCTACGAAGATTTTTCGGACGCTGTTAAAATTATGAAAGAAGAAAAAATTAGCAAAAGAATTTTAAATTTGATAACTTTTGGCGGTAGTGTAGATTCGATTTCGGATATTCACAGAGTTTTTGATGAAGTTTTGCATGTGCCGTTTAAGCTTGTCTTTAAATGGAATTTATAATTAATTTTATGTTAAATATAACCAAAAATATATTTTATCGGCAGGGTAAAGAATTCTTCTCCGGCGGTGCCGGGGATGGATTTGTTGTTTTTTTCTTCAATTATATGTACTATATAATTAAAATTTTAATATTTTAATGGAGTTTTTGTGCCTAAAGTTAGTATTATTATTCCTGTTTTTAATGTTGAGAATTACCTCGAAAGATGCCTGAAAAGCGTAATCGCTCAGACTTTTAAAGATATCGAAATTATAATTATAAATGACGGTTCGACTGACAAAAGCTTAGAAATTTGCAAAAAATTTTCCGAATCCGACAAAAGAATTATTCTAATAAGTCAAAAAAATTCAGGCGTCAGTGCGGCACGTAACACAGGAATTAATATTGCAACTGGAAAATACCTGAGTTTTGTCGACAGCGACGATTTTATAACTCCTGATATGATTGAATTTTTATTAACTAATATTGAAAAACATGATGCGGATATTTCGTCGTGTGGAATGTACGATTGTTATATTCAAAATAATAATAAAATAAAAAAAATATGTAATAAAAACAAAAATAATCATGGGATGATTAATTCGAGCGAGGCTTT
>JAFSLT010000018.1 GCA_017448285.1 Clostridia bacterium | reverse complement strand
TTATATTGCTATATTCGTTACATAGAGATAATTTTCTATGAATCTGTCATTTCCATCCATTCTTATCAATATATTAAGTATTTTCAAATGGATATTCAAATTTGAAAACATCTTCTTTTTGGTAATCAGGTGAATATTCGATTGATATTTGCTCATTTACATATGCTTTCTTTACATTTATAAGCTGGTATTCATAACCGTCTTTTGCATCAGTGTGATTAACTGTAATGGCTAGTACCGCAGCCGAATCTTGACAGTCTTTTTTAAATTCAAAATGAAAATCATTATCCGGATTTGAAATTTTTTGCTTACCTGAAAGAAAATCTAAAAGCTCGAATATATGTTTTGTATCGAATTTTTCCATTTCTGTTTTATTTTTATTAACATTAAGTTCCCATAATACCGGAGATATTTTTTTGTTTATGTTGTCCACGTATTTGGCTTGATTTAATTCTTTGAAAAAAGCATAAAGCGCATCTGAGAGTTCCTTTGCGTAATACTTTTCTTTTATTTTATCTGTTTCAACTTTCAGTAATTCGTAAAACGTTTTACCTTGAATTTCTTCCTTTCTGGTTTTATTTTCAAAATTTTTAATGTTTTCATCATTTTTTTCATCATTATTTAATTTGCTAGAATTATTATTTTGTTTTGGGCCTTTATCTTTTTGGTTATTTAAGTCTTGGGCTTCATCGTTTTTACCTAAATATTTAACACCTAAAACCGTCAATACAGTTGCCAAAGCGGCTGTTAATGAACCTCCAACTCCTAATTGCCATTTGTGGTTTTTAACCCAGCTCAAAACTCCTTTATTCGAATTTTCATTAATCTGCTTACTTACTGTCACAGGTGGTTTTGCGTTTTGACTTTGGTTTTTCTTCATAGCTAAAGTTTTACCGCCCAAACCGGATACACAAGCAAGTGCAAAAGCTATTTTTTTAAATGAATTTTTCATAAAAATCACCTCAAAAACAAAATTTATAATACCAATGTAAAGTCATCCGACATTATTATAAAACACTTGAGAAAAATTATCAAGTCTAGTGAAATCAATGTTTTAAGAAAAATAAAAACCCTACTGCATCAACGGATAGGACATTTCTATTTAATTTTTGAAATACAGAGAGGCATTGCTAATAAGATAGATAATTTCTCCTGCGGCACCGGAGAAAAATTTATCCATGTTTTGCAATATTTTTTAAAAATTTTTACGGTGGTTTTAAAACATTTTCTGGAGTTACAAGTACATTAGATATTTGTGGTTCTGATAAATTGAATACAACACAAAAAGTGTTATGCTCTATTGGCCTCATTGGTGATGGATTAGCGCACCTTGGATTGGGTGCTGCCGCTACAGCGTTGGGTGTAAAGTTTAATAAGTCCAACAATTAATTAAATTTGTAAACTTCAAAAAGTAGCCTTCGGCTTTGCCGGAGGCTATTCTTGATTAAGCCATACTTTTAGTATTAGATTTCTTTCGAAACTGAAAATTAAAACAGAAGTGTTTTCTCCGGCAGCACTGGAGAGAAATTCAATATTTAATTTTCATTATTTCCAGTATTGCCTGAAACGTAAGCATCGACGAAAGCTTTAGTAGGAATTTTTAGTATTGTGCCGGGCAAAAGGCTTCCGGATATTCCGTTAAACGATGTTATTACAGAACCTAGAGTTTTATCCGAATATTTAGTTTCTGAGATAGAACTTGCCGTATCGCCATCTTGAACAACATAATCTTCGTAATTTTCAGTGGAATCTTTGGGCACGATGATACTTTTTGACGATGTTAAACTTTCCGGCGTTAAGGCAACCGAATTATCTAAATTTATTGATTTTGCCGATTCATCTTTGTTGCTTCCTGAATATGTTATTTCTCCTATTGTCAGTGATTGCCCCCCGGCTGTTCTGTTAGGACCCTTTAATTTTTGATATATTAAAAAACCAACTGCGAATATAATGCTTGGCAAAAGAACTGTTTTTGTGATTTTGGGAATTAAATATTTTCTTATCCTGAATTGATATTTTAAATACTCAATCATTGAAGATATTTCGGCTTCTTCGATGTTATTTTTAATGTCTATTACTATTTCTTCAATCGAGTTGTGAATTCCAAGTTTGCATTTTTTATATATTAACTGCATGATTCTATTATATTTATACGAAATTTCGGTTTCGAAAATTATTTTAAATATTTCAGAAATTATTTTTACTATATATTTATTTTTATTTTCCAAATATTTTTCTTTCTGTTTTTGATAGCTAAAAATTTTTCGCATATCAAAATTTACAAATATATTATCTTCATCATCCATTGTTATATTTTTTGAATCGGTCATAGTGAGCAAAATAGGGAGTGGCATGTTGTTAAAAATGCATGTTTTTATTTTAATACATATATTTTCAAAAATTTTTACTCTTTTTCTAAAATCTGTTATGCATACTTTTTTATCGAATTTATAATTTAAATTTTGTGCTTCTTTGTATTTAAAAACTGCATAAAAATAATTGTTCATTGAGAAAAAATCCACAAAATTCTCAATCTTATCTTTAGACCTAAAGTACATAATTAAGTCCTTAAAAAGTTGGTTGTTTTCGTCGCTGTGCTTAAATTTATTTATTATAAAATATTTCCTTGCCGGTATCTCCCCTAAAAATCCTATGTTCACTGTAATATTTTCATCTTTGAATTTTGTGGCTGCGATGCTGTATTTTCCTTCTTTGAAAAATTTTATCATGTTGAACCCTCAGTTTAGTATTGACTATTTTAACTAATTTTTTTATACTAGAAGAGTATATATTATGTATTTTACATAATCAATAGATGTGAGGTGATTTGAAGTGAAAAATGAAGTTTTAGAAAGTGTAGAAATTTCCAAAACCCCTAAGGGCCCTGGTGGTAAGCTCGATATTTTTAGTAAGTCGATTATTTTTAGAATAATTCTTGTGATTTTATCGTTTTTAGTGTCGTTTTTTTTTCAAAGTTTTTTTTATAAACCGAAAATGGGAACGATTATAGATTACGATATGGATTCTTTGGGAAATGTATATATTTTAAGCGTAATTGAAAGGAATAATAAGTATAAAATCACTAAAGTTTCTGACAACGGCAAGATAATTTTTGAAAAAAAATTGGATACGCCTCAAAATAATGAGCTGTATAAATATAAACATCTGGAAGTAGACTCCAAGGGGAATTTTTTCGTAGTTCAAGAGGCTATTAGCCTCGATGCAATAGTTTCAAATCCTTCGCAATACCCAATTGCCCGCGAATCAGTGAAAATGTACGACGAAAAAGGCAATAATATAAAGCAAGTTGCTGTTTTTGATTTTGCCGCGTCGTCTATAAATCAAACCGAAGAATATATCAAGAAAGTGCAGATAATTAATCAAAAACTTTCTATGATTTGTTTTAAAGAAAACAAAGTAAAAGTTTTTGGAGTGAATCCTTATTTGGATGAATCTCCAAACGAAGAAACGGCATTCGAAGTATCGCCGCCGCAATCGAATGATTACTCTTGGATTAATGATTTTTGCGTTATTTCAAATGGCAGCGTGGTGTACTCCACAAAAAGTGGAAATTTATTTGTAGTAAGTCAGGATGGTACTGTAAACGACTGCAGGAGTTTGTTGCCAAATCAAGAAAATTCTATATCTTCAATGTCGGTCGACAGGCTTAACAACGTTTATTTTATAGATTTAAAAACAGGTTCTTTTTATAAATTCGATACAAATACAAATTCTGTATCACTAGTCCATGCAATAGACGATAAAATAAAAATCGATGATTTGACTATAAAAGATTTTAGAAAAATAAGAGCAATAAACGAAAACGACTTCTTTGCGGCTTCTAAGACTTTTGTTAATCCTTTTTTCGCTCGCTTTGGCAATAATAATAAATTAACTTCGAATATAGGATATAGCTTTTTCCCGTATGGATTAATTTTTACGGTTTTAGGTGCACTTTTACTCCTTGCCATAGCTTTTATACTAGATAAAGCACGAAGAATCGGCATAAAAAGAACTCATGTTGCAGTAAAGGCAACTCTTATGTTTTTGCCTGTTTTTATAGTACTTATGGCTTCGGTTGTTTCTTATGCAACATTTAAGTCTATGCAAAGCTATAATCAGGTTTTGGAGCAAAATCAGACGATAGGGGCAAAAATTGTTGCGGAAAAAATAAACGGCGATTATTTAAATTATATGATTCCTAATTCAAATTATGGCTCGACCGAGTTCAGCACGATGCAGAATGCCGTTAAAAGTGCTTATATTGATTTAAAAAATAAAGTAGGCGATAACAGTGACTATATAGTTGTTTATACTCTGGATAACAATAAAATTTATTCGATTATGAATAATAAATATTCAGGGGATTCAAAATATTATAACAATTTAAACTTTGCAGAGCCCGATATGACGCAGGAAAAAATAGCTTTAGTGGATTCTGTGCTTGAAAAAGACGAAATAGAAGAAATTTATTCTGTTTGGTCAAAATTAAAAGATAGGCAAGAAGACAATGTGATTTCGACTTTCAGAGATGTTCATGGTGATTTGATAGCTTCGTTTGTACCTGTTAAAAACAGTTCCGGAAGTATAGTCGGAATGGTTGGCAACTTTTTGGACCACAGAAGCCACGTTAGAGCCAAAATGCTCGATATTTTTAAAGAGTTGTCAATAATCATCGGCATAACTGCTATTTTGGTGTTTATATACTTATGTTTAATAGTTTGGATTTTATTAAAACCGATGAGAATTTTAAATCATGGAATCGAAGTCATGATAAACGGGCATTGGAAAAATAAACTTCCGATAACCAGCAAAGACGAATTTGCAAGTATTTCGATAGCATTTAACAATATGTCGAATAAGCTTGAAGAATATACCGATAATTTAATGGATTTAAATTCAGAATATTTAAGATATGTTCCAAAAGACCTTTTAAATTTAGTGGGAAAAGAAAAAATTACTCAAACTGCGGTTGGAGACGGTAAATCTTCTAAAATTTCAATAGTTTATATAACTTTTAACATTGGCACTTTAGAAGAATCTAGTAACATTGAACACAATTTATTTTCATATCTCCAAAATAGTTATTCTAAAATATTTGATATAGTCGAAGAAAATTCCGGAGTTGTTCAAAATTTTTCAAGTTTGGGTGCGACCTTAATTTTTAATGATTCACGCTCAGCAATAAGTTCAGCTTTGCAGGTTTTGGAATCAAATATAGATGTTGCAATAAAATCCAATATGCGCATAAGTGTGGGCAGCGGGTCATCATTTGTAGGAATAATAGGCGATGATGTTCGCAGAGGTGTTTCGATGGCTTCGAAAGAAATGCTGAGACTTATAAAAATCGACGAAGGCATAAAAAAACTTGGCATAAAATTTGCAACAACCGAATCCGTCGTTCGGGAAGTTAACAACGAGTTCGCGCTTTCTTTACGATTTGTTGGAAAGTTTAAGGATATAACAAATTTATCTTGGGTAAAAATGTATGAAATAATCGATTCTTCAGATACTGAAAAACGCGAGATGAATATAAGAACAAAAAGTAAATTCGAACGCGCTGTTCAGCTTTATATCGATGGGAATCTCGAAGAATCCCGAGCGCTCTTTGTCGATGTTTTGCACAGCAATAGAAATGATGTTACCGCACTTTATTATGTTAATATGTGTGACCTAAGATCAAGTATTAACAATAAAAATCTAAATCTTAAAAATTTGGTCGGAGAAATTTTTGAAAATTAGAAAAATTTCATAAAAAAGCTTGACTTTTAAGTTTTAATTTAGTATAATATAAACAAGGTTCGAACCTTGTTTTATATTTTTATATTTAATAATAAAACAAAAACATGAAAATGGAGGT
>JAFSLT010000017.1 GCA_017448285.1 Clostridia bacterium | reverse complement strand
TGCTTATTTTTGGCGGACTTTTTTGCTTGGGAAACAGATGCGCTATTTTTTCGTACATTTCTTTTGTTATTTCCATTCCCTGATTATATCACCTTTTCGTTTGCTATTCTACTATTTCCTATTTCGTGTTAACAGGTCCTAGTAGTCGGCTGGAAAAATTGAATCGATATTTCCTCCGGAGAAAATATCTATTTTTTTTAGCAATGCTCTGCAAAAAATATCATTGACATCCGTTACAACTAGTGATAGAATAAACCAACTTAAAATAAATAATTAGAAGGGGAATTGACAGATTGTGATTGATGAAGAAATATTTCGTTTAATGGAAGAAGAGCGCGAGCACCAGAATAAAACATTAAGCCTTATAGCGTCTGAAAATTACACATCAGAGAGTGTTATGCACGCACTTGGCAGTGTTTTGACAAATAAATACGCTGAGGGCGTGCCAGAGCTGAGATATTACAAGGGTTGTAAAGTTATTGATAAAATAGAAAATTTAGCGCTCGAAAGGCTAACAAGGCTTTTTGATGCAGAAGCCGGAAACGTTCAACCGCATTCGGGAACTCAAGCCAATATGGCAATTTATTTTGCAGTCCTAAATCCTAAGGACTATGTTCTTTCGCTTTCAACAGTCAACGGTGGGCATTTAAGTCATGGTTCGCTTATTAATTTTTCGGGTGAACTTTATAATTTTGTGCATTATGGTGTTGACGAAAATGGCTTTATAGACTACGAAAATGTTGAATATTTGGCGAAAAAATATAGGCCAAAATTGATTGTTTGCGGCGCAAGTTCGTATTCGAGAATAATAGATTTTGAAAGATTTAAGAAAATTGCTGAGAGTGTAGATGCTCTTTTAATGGTGGATATGGCTCATATTGCCGGTCTGGTAGCCGCAGAGTTGCATCCGAGCCCGGTGCCTTTTGCCGATTTTGTAACCAGCACAACTCAAAAAACTTTGCGTGGTCCAAGAGGTGGCTTTATTTTGTGCCAAAAAAAATATGAAAGAATTATAAATAAAGCTGTTTTCCCAGGTATTCAAGGTGGACCTTTAATGAATGTTATCGCCGCCAAAGCAGTTTGTTTTGCGGAGGCTATGACAAGTGAGTTTAAAAGTTATATTTCTCAGGTATTAAAAAACGCAAAAGAAATGGCAGAAAAATTTAGTGAATTAAAATTTGATGTAGTTACAGGCGGCACAGAGAATCATTCTTTTGTTTTAGATTTGACAAAATTTGAACTCGACGGCGAACAGTTTTCGCGTATGCTTGAAGAAGTAGGTATAAATGTGAGTAAACAAACTGTGCCAAATGATAAATTGGGTTGGAAACAAGCAAGTGGTGTAAGAATCGGAACCCCTGCAATAACGACCAGAGGCTTTGATACTGATGCATGCGATAAACTAGTTGATTTAATTAACCTTGTGGTCAGAGATTTTGATGGAAGTAAAGAATATGTTAAAAGTGAAGTGGCAAAATTAGCTTCACAATTTCCTATTTATAACTATAATAATAAACATGTCGATGATTAATTTTTTAGGAGACTTATTATGGGTAACAAAGATAAACAAAAAAATATAATAACCAAAGAAGGTTTGCAAAATTTAGAAAAAGAACTTGAATACTTAAAAGCAACAAAGCGAAAAGAAGTTTCTGAAAGAATTAAAAAAGCATTAGCTTTTGGTGACCTTTCGGAAAACAGTGAGTATGACGAAGCGAAAAATGAACAATCTCTGGTTGAGATGAGAATTTTAGAGATTGAAAAAATTATTAAAACCTCAAAAGTTCTGGATGAAAAGGATATTGACACGAATTCGGTCTTCGTCGGCTGCAAAGTGAGTATTCAAGATTTAGATAAAAGTGAAAAATATGAATACAAAATTGTGGGTTCAAGCGAAGCAGACCCAATAAACCATAAAATTTCGTCAGATTCCCCAATAGGAATGGCGCTTTTGGGTAACAAAGCAGGCGATGATGTTAAAGCTCATACTCCGGGTGGAATCAGAAACTTTAAAATATTAGAAATAAGTAGGTAAAAAATGAGTGATGAAAATTCAGAACAGTATAAAGCACGGCTTTTAAAGCTTGAAAATTTGCAAAAAGAAGGAAATAACCCATTTTCTATTACTAAATTTCCGGTTGATGCTTTTTCTTTAGATATAAAAAATAATTTTGAAAAATTTGAAGGAAATGAAGTAAAAATCGCCGGAAGATTAATACAAAGGCGCACGATGGGCAAAGCTGCGTTTGCAAACGTGCAAGATTCAGAGGGTAGCATTCAATTTTATATAAGAATGGATACAGTTGGTGAAGAAATTTATAAAAAGTTTTTAGATTTTGACATAGGCGACATTGTTGGCATTGAAGGCACAGTTTTTAAAACTAAAAAAGAAGAAATTTCGGTTAAAGTGCACAGCATTACGCTTTTGGCAAAGTCTTTGCATCCGATGCCCGAAAAATTTCACGGACTCCAGGATATAGAACTCAGATATCGCCAAAGATATTTAGATTTAATTGTTAATCCGAATGTTAAAGATACTTTTATTAAACGCTCGATTATAATAAAAACTATCAGAAATTTTCTTGATAATTTAGGATTTATCGAAGTTGAAACTCCGATGCTTAACCTAATTGCAGGTGGCGCGATTGCAAGACCGTTTGTAACGCATCATAACGCTTTGAATATGGATCTTTTTTTAAGAATTGCACCTGAACTTTATTTAAAAAGATTAATAACCGGTGGGATGGATAAAGTTTACGAGCTCGGGCGGCAGTTTAGGAATGAAGGGATTTCGATTAAACATAATCCTGAATTCACAACTATGGAGCTCTATCAGGCGTACGTTGATTACGAAAAAATGATGGATTTGACCGAAAAAATCGTTTTGGAATGCAATAAAGCAGTTGGAAACGGAGAAGAAATAGAATATCAGGGCGAAAAAATAAATTTATCTTCATTCGAGCGCCTGAGCATGATTGAAGCGGTTGAAAAGTTTACCGGAGAAAATTTTTCAATGTTTGAAAACGACGACAAACAAGCGTTAAATATTGCCGAAAAGCTCGGTGTTGATGTTAAAGATAAAAACACCTGGGGTGATATTTTAATGCTGGTTTTTGATGAAAAAGTCGAAGAACATCTGATTCAGCCAACTTTTATCTACGATTTTCCTGCCAGCAGTTCACCTCTTGCAAAACGAAAAGCGAAGAATCCGGATTTAACCGAACGTTTCGAGCTTTATATCACCGGGCGCGAAATTGCTAATGCATATTCCGAGCTCAATGACCCGCTGGATCAAAAGCAGCGTTTCGCAGAACAATTAAAGGCGCGCGAAAATGGCGACGAGGAGGCAAATTTGCCCGATAAAGATTTTGTAACAGCGCTTGAATATGGTATGCCACCTACCGGCGGGCTAGGGATTGGCATCGACAGGCTAGTGATGCTTCTTACAAATTCAGCTTCGATTCGCGATGTTATAATTTTTCCAACAATGAAAATACGCGAAAATTAAGTTGAAAAGTAGCATCGGCGAAAAACTGTAATTCTTTTAATATTCATACAGATGGGGACTGTTAACACGAAGCAGAGAATCAAAAATAAAATTCAGTATAACATTAGGTTATAAGCAAAATTTTTTTCCAGCATCGCCGGTGACAGTAATATGAATTTTTTATATTGTTAATTCCATACATGGAGATAACCTTTTATGAATCTTTTATTTATATGCAATTTTAGCAATGCCATGTGAAAAATAAAATACCCACGATATTCTAAACATCACTTTTTTCTTTCCACGTTTATTTAACACACTTTTTTGCCTCCCACTTACTATACATTTTAAAAAGGTAATACGTTGCCTTTAAGAATTTAGTTTCTCTCCGACCGACGTTCGGAGAGAGTGCCTTTTTTCAAGTGCAACTACTATTGGTAACAACGGAAAAATTGTACTGGTGGGCTGTGTAGGGCTCGAACCTACGACCAATCGGTTATGAGCCGACCGCTCTGCCAACTGAGCTAACAGCCCGAAGCGTCAGACTACCTTTCATTATAAAATATTTTTTTTTTTTGTCAAGAGCCTTTTGCCTTTAAAACTAAAAAAGTCAAAAAAATATGGATAAATTTTTCTACGGCGACACCGGAGAGGATGTTCATAACTTTTATTTCATAATGTTTCCGGTAAATATACCATACATTAGGCTTCTTTCAAAACCGAAAAATCAAGTTGAAAAAATTCTCTCTGCCTATGGTAGTAAAGCTCAGCCATCGCATTTTTTAATTTAGAATAACTATAGCTATTCCAAATTAAAAGTGATACAAAATATTATCAAAGTCTTGGAGAAAAGAAATCAGAAATAGAATTTTTAATAGAATTAAAATTATTAGAAAAATGTCTAAAATAGCATTTGAGGTTGGCCCAGAGAAGCTATGGGATTGAAATCAGGAGAGTAAGGGGAGGGGGAAGCCAAAGAATTTTAAAATTATAAAATTTTGCTGTTTTTTCGAAAGAATTTTTACGATAAAGTTGTAGACTATGAATAACTAAACGACACAATTACTTTGTTGTTGTGAATTGCAACAACAAAGTTTATCTGTTTAAACTTTTTGCCGGGTCTTAGAATGGTAACTTTTTCACCGGTTTTAGACTACGCATATTTTAGTTTCTATTCGCGACTTTCAGCCACAATCGCAAATCCTCCGTCCTTCAGATGGAAGTGGTTTCAATCTTGTACTGTATATACCCCGCACAAATACTCTTTCATTGACTTCACCCAACGACATTATATTACATGCCAAAGCTTACCGTCTGAAGACGATGTTTTGCCTCTGGTACATGGAAAATAAAATAGAAAAAATTATAAACATTTACTCCTCAAGAAACACCGGAGGGAAGAGTTTTTAATTTTACTATTTTTTTCTTACTACTTCGATATTGTTATAACATGGCAGCCCTGTTCCTGCTGGGAGCAAGTTAGCAATTATAACATTTTCTTTAAGTCCGGATAACTCATCGACCTTACCTTTTATTGCGGATTCAGTTAAAACTTTTGTTGTTTCTTGGAACGATGCAGCCGACAGGAAGGAATCGGTTGCCAAAGACGCTTTGGTTATACCTAAAACGATCGGGGTATAAGAAGCTTCCTTTAAATTTTCCCCTTTTGATTCATTTAATTCTTGAATTTTTTTGTTTTGCCTTAAAACTTCGTAGATACTTTCTGAAGAACCGGAAATGAGCGGAGTATCGCCGGAATCTGAAATAATAACTTTTCTAAGCATTTGTTTAACTATAATTTCTATGTGCTTATCGTTAATATCAACACCTTGCATTCTGTAAACGCGCTGCACTTCTTGGATAAGATAAGCTTCTAAAGCGGCGACTCCTTTAATTTCCAAAAGCTCGCGAGGGTCGACCGAGCCTTCAGTTATTAAAGTACCGCTATCAATTTTTTCGCCATCGTTTACTAAGATTCTAAAGCCGTATGGCACTGGATATTCTTTGGAATTTCCGGTGAGCTCGTTTTTGACAAAAACATGTTTTAAATCTTTAATTTCTTCAATAGAAACAGTGCCGGCAATTTCGCTGATAGTCGCCAAACGTTTGGGCTTTCTGGCTTCAAAAAGTTCCTCAACACGCGGCAGACCTTGAGTAATATCTTCGACACCGACGATACCACCTGTATGAAAGTTTTTCATAGTAAGCTGCGTTCCGGGTTCACCGATAGACTGCGCTGCCATAATTCCGACTGCATCACCGATATCAACCGGCTGCCCTGTTGCCAGGTTCGCACCATAACATTTTTTGCACACGCCATTTCGGCACTGGCACCTCAAAACCGAGCGTATATTAATCTTTTCAACACCCGAAAGCACAATTTTTTCAGCATCTTTGTCATCCATCATCTTGTCTTTAGAAACTACAACTTTACCATTTTTATCTTTAAAATCATCAACAAGATACCTCGAAACCAGCCTTTCGCTAAGCGGTTCAATAACTTCTTTGCCATCTTTAATTTCGAAAACTTCAATACCTTCAGAAACTCCGCAGTCTTCTTCTTTAACTATCAAATTTTGTGCAACATCAACCAGACGCCTTGTTAGATAACCTGAATCTGAAGTCCTGAGCGAAGTATCCGATGAACCTTTTCTGGCACCTCTTGAGGCGATAAAATACTCAAGAACATTAAGACCTTCACGGTAATTAGACCTGATAGGTACTTCGATTGTAGCACCCGAGTTGTTAGCGATAAGGCCACGCATGCCCGAAATTTGCTTTATCTGGCTCATCGAACCACGAGCTCCGGAATCGACCATCATAAAAACAGGATTTGTCTTGCTCATAACTCCGCCCAGCTCTGAGGTCACTTTATCGGTAGCTTCGGTCCAAATTTTTATCACTTGAGTTTTTCTTTCGTTATCCGAAATCAAACCATCATTGTAGTACTTAGTTACAACGTCGACTTTAGCATCAGAATCTTTTAAAATTTCTTTTTTAGATTCCGGAATATAAACGTCTTTTACAGAAACCGTAATCGCGCCGGAAGTTGCATACTTAAAACCTATTGCTTTAACATCATCAAGAACCTTAAAAGTTTTTTCAAACCCATGAACCTTTATGCATTTGTCAAAAATCAAGTCAAGCTGACTTTTACCGACTAAGAAGTCTACTTCATAATTAAGTGCTGATTCGATCTTGCGCCTGTTAACGAATCCCAAATCCTGAGGGATTATCTGATTAAAAATTATTCTTCCCGAAGTAGTTTCGATAAGTTT
>JAFSLT010000016.1 GCA_017448285.1 Clostridia bacterium | reverse complement strand
CTTTTTGCTCTCTCTTGATAAAAAACTTCAAATTAAAATTCAATTTGTGAGTGCTTCAAACATCTACCCTTTGAGCTATGATAAAGATGAAATTTCTGAGTGCGCCTTCATCAGTGACAAAATAAAGTTTAACAAAATTAGTCTAAAATCCGAAAAAATTAGAGATATTCAGCTTCATGTTGTTGAAAATGAACAATATATTATAAAGAATTTTCGATTCAAAGTAGACGAAAACGAAGATTTGTTTGAAATCCCTCTCGACGATATTCCGTCCGAAACTCAAACTGGAGATTCGTTTAGGTGGTTTATTCCAATAAAGCCAAATATTATCAATAATTTCAGTCTCGACAGCCCGTTTGGAATTCCAATTTATGCGAATAGTCTTGAAGTTTTAAAATCTCTTGACTTAACCTTTGACAGTTTTGTAAACGAAATCCAAAATGGTCGAAAACGACTTTTTGTAACTCAAGATGCCATGAAAGTTAGCTCAGACGGATGTTTCAAGAACGCTTTTGACCCTGAAGACGTTCTTTTTTATATTTTGGATAGCAATTTTTCTGACAATAAACCCAATTATGTCCAGGAAATAAATGGTCAATTGAGAACTTAAGAATGCAATTCAAACAAATTTGGGTTATGGCCTAAGGTAGTTTATGCCGAAAATTGAATAAAATAAACAATTGGTATTACTATTTTTTGAGTCCATAAAACTGAAGTTTTTGCGTTTTTAAACTATCTTAGCGCATGACCCAAATTTGGATCTTTTATCGATGAAGCTCGGCCTTGGAGACCAGTATTTTAAATTCGAAAACAGCTTGACTCCAAAGACTGCTACTGAAGTTATAAGTGAAAATTCAGACCTTTTCAGGACCATCAAAAAACACGAGCAAGTGCTTGAGAGCGCTTTGATTGAACTAATTTCGGCGATTGAAAAAAATGTAAAAAAAGTCAAAAATTTGCAAATATTTCTCAAAATCGCTTGATTTTTAACTTTTTTTATTTATCATAGATAGTAACATGGAAAAAGCTTATAATTATCAAGGAGTTTATGTATGTTTACGAATTGGGTTTGTAATAAATTTTTCGATGGGGATTATGATAAAAGTGAGTTTAATACCACTGTAAGAGCGTACCTGACAATCGGTGAAATTAGTGCCATGGCAGGCGCAGTTGTTACATATGGGTACTACACTGTAAGTTTCATTAGTTAAAGCTATAAAAAGTTGTCGAGAAATTAAAATTATCGAAGAAATTAACAGCTTATACGATGATGGTGCTCCAAATAAATATTTACAAAAAAATTATTTGGAAACAGCTAAGAAAGAGATAGGTTGGTTTGAATTTATCAGTAGAACGATTTTTAGGTTTACTGATAAAAGAGCTAATAAGGCTTTAGAAGTAATACAACAGCAGGCTATAGATTCTGCTAAACTTTATTTAAAAGATTTAGGTGTTGCTATAATAGATAATAATAACGATAATGATAATAATCGTGATGATAAAAGTGACAATAATTCTGCAATTTTAAATTTAGCAAGTAAAAAAGTTAAACTTAAACAAAGAATTTTTGGTCAATGGCCTCAACGTCAAATGGAGCGTCAAGTTGCCTTTAAAGTTGATGCGGTTCAAAATGAAGTTTAGTAAAATAAATTTTAAATTTTTAAATAATTATTTTGGAGTTTAATATGAAAAAGTATTTTTTAGCATTTTTGTTAAGTTTTAACTCGTTGTTAGTACAAAGTAATTTTGTAAATGCATTTAGTCTTTATAATGTAGTAAAAAATAAATCAATAAAAGAACAAATTAATAATAAATGGAATAGTAATCCATGGCTATTAAAACATGCGTTATCACACATAAATTGTTACATTCCAAGAAGAAATGAAAGAATATCTTTTGACGTAGATGATAATAAATTATTGTTATCCAAAGGCAAAGATATTTATGTTGTAATTCCTATAAATATGTATTACTATACGTGGGATAAAAATATTTTAGTAAAAAAATATGCAGATATTGCTGTAAAATATGATATAAAATTCAAAAATAATGCATCTTTTGATAAGATTCTTGAATATATCAGCGGTGATAATAATAAAAATTTAGATTTTACAGTAGAAGGGCCTGGATTATTTATTTATAAAGATAAAAAAAATATTTTTGAAATTCTTAAAAACATGGAAAATTTTATAATAGAAAATAATTTTGGTAAAAATTATGATGAATTGTTTTTTGAAAAAGATTGGGATGAAATTTTTCGGAAAAATATGAATCCTAATTATGGAATTTTAAATATAGTTAGAAAAAATAAAGATGGTCACATTCAAAAATTTGGTTATGATTCTAATAATAATAAGATTAGTTTAGTTTATGATTCGGATAATACTTTAATAAATATTGTAAAAAAATGGTTTACATCATCCAAGAAAAATTTACCAGATTATACGAATGAAGAGGAAAAGCAAAAGTTGAAGCAAGCCTGATAATTGAGAGTTATTTAACTCTCAATTTTTACATTTAATTTGGCATGCGGCTACAGATATGGCATATACTACACCGTTAATAGGCTCGTTTACGTCAGTTGTCACGTTAAATTTCAGATAACTTCGCTGACGACGAGCTATTATGCAAGTATTTACAATTTACCATTTATTCCCAGAGGTGACGGCATCGATAGAGTGTCTCTTCATTGTACCGAATGCTTGAATGCTCTGGAAAATAACGTTGTTCCTCGCGGGCATTTGGTTATAAATCAAGACTCTCACATTCATTTGCAAAATGAAGGAGGCTACATGGCAGTAAGATGGAAAACTGCCGGAGGAGATTATCAATATCTCGGATTCAGCGGTTGTTACTTGAAATCTTAAGTTTTGATCTCGCATTTTTTCCGGCATCGCCGGAGAAAAATATTTACTAAAATTATTATTTATATTTATTTGAGGTAAAAATGAAAGAAGAAATTTTTTTAGATGATTTAAACGAAACAGGAGTCAGCATTTTAACAAAAAAATATTTAGAAGAAAATGGACAAAAGTACTATGTTGGCAGTCCTCATAGGCAAGCTTATGCAAACAATAGTCTTGATATTGAAAGGCTGAAAAAAAATATCGATGAGCCATATTTGTCATGCATTCTCAAAATTTGGGAAAACAAAATGCCTTCATCTCCGGCACCGCCGGAGAGAAATCCTGATTTTTTAATAAAAGAAAGCGAAAATAAAAGTTAAATAATTCAATAAGAGGGAAAAATGACAAAATATAAAGATTTTGTAAAGAGTACAGGCTATGGGACTGGCGGAGGCCTCTGCGGCTGGAACTGCAGGCATTCTTTCATTCCTTTTGACCCTGAAACTATGAAAAATAATCTTAAAAAATATGGCCTCGAAGAAAACAAAAAGATGTATGAAAATCATCAAAAGCAGCGATTTTTTGAAAGAAATGTCAGAAAGTATAAAAAACTTGCTAAACTTACCAAAACTGCTTTGCAAAAGGCTCGAAACCATGAAAAATCTAGTCTTAACCGGAAATATATTCATTACAAGCAATTAGCTACAAAATGGAGGTATTGCAAAAATATATAGAAAGGCTAGTAAAAGAAAGTAAATAAAGAAACAGAAAAAGAAATCATAGAAAGAG
>JAFSLT010000015.1 GCA_017448285.1 Clostridia bacterium | reverse complement strand
TTTTATTTTTAATCATAATTAACTCTTTTCATAATCAACTACTATTTTTTCGGCTTCAGATTTTCTTATTATTAAATCATATTCTAAAAGACTTACCTGAATAGGGTCTCCAAAAGGCGCGACTTTAATAACTTCCATGCGCGTTCCGGGCAGAATTCCGAATTCTATTATACGCCTTTTTATTTCATCGTATTTTTCACCTAAAATCTTTACAACAACAACTGCGTCGCCAGGCTTTGTGTCTTTTAATGTCATAAGGTTCCTTTAATAAAAATATGTATAGCTCAATTATAGTATCCTTATTGCCTCATGTAAAGTGGGCATTGCTAAAAGTGGCTAGATGTTAATGATTCACAGAAGTTATATAATTTAGCAACATAAAAAATGTTGGAATCTATAACAGTGAGCTTTTTGATTAATTACTGCAATTTTTTCAAAAAACCATGCCGGTTCGCAGTATTTTTGCGAACCCGGCTGGTTTTGCAATGATTTAAATTTTTTGTTCTTCATTGAGGTCGTCAGGCATTGTGTTACCTGTATTTCCTTTGTCACTACCAAAAATACTCTTATTTCCAAATATTCCATATGCGATTAAGTTCCTTATTTTTCTAAGCAACAAATGCGGTTTACTATTTTCGACTTTGAATTTCTTTAAATCCTCTAAACTTGTGTGTGCGATTTTATCAACAATCTTTGTATCGTTAATTCCTATGTGTTGAGCAACTGCTTTCAGAAAATCGGTTCTATTGTTTTTCCCTTTATAGTTTATTTTTTGCTTAATTGCAGTAATTATTTTTTGCCCTTTTTTAGGATCCTTTAGTTGTTTTTTGCCTCCATTGTAATCTGCTTCTACGCTTTTTATAGGTTCAAAAAGTTTCTCTATTGTTTGAATTTTTTCTTCAATTTGTTTATTTTGCTCCTCAATTTTTTTTGTTTCCGCCTGTTTCAACGATTTTTTTAATTCGTCTATGAAGTCAGCTAAGTTTTTATTAACATTTTCTTTATATATTCCCATATTCTGAATTTTTTCAGCTATTGATTCATATTTTCTATTTTCGATAGCTAAAAGTTTGTTTATAAAATCTACTAATGGAAATTTACCTTCGGTTACACCTTCTATCCAACCTTTTGTTACTATTGCAGTTAATGCTGCAAGCAATTTGTTTTGGCCTTCTGGTTTATTAAAATCTACATTCTTTAAACCTTTTAATGCTTCATCAAGGGACGTTATACTTTTTGTGCTTTCTTGAAGTTTATCCTCAATTATTTTAGCAACTTCCTGGTCATTATCTTGTATAACTTGTATAGTATTTTTTGGCAACCGGTTCAAGACATTAATTGCTTGATCGACACTTTCAACCTTATTTAAATCATTAATTTTAAAACAACTGCCTAAGAATTTTAATTCATATAACAATCTGTTTGTTTTATCACTATCATAATAATTTTTCAAAAAATTTCTGGCATCTTCAGCTAATTTTTTCACATTGTCTAGCGCAGTTTTGTCATTACTAAAAGTTGAACCCTCAAAAAGTTCGTTAACTTTTTCCTCAACGGCTTTTGCCTCAGGTTTATCACTTGTTTTTATACCTAATTTATCAAAAACTTCGCTGAATCTTATTGCTTTTTTATCTGTATAGAAAATTTTGTGCAATTCAATAAGTCTTTTAATTTTATCATCATTGGTGTCTAAGTTTTTAGCACTTTCTTCACCACTAAATAATGCTTCGGCTTTATTACCCAATTTAGCATCAATTGCTTTAAAAATTTGGTACATTTGATTTACTGCGCCTTTTTTTACATCTACTACTTTTTTGTCACCCTCGGTTAATTTAACATATGGTGAATCTGATTTTGCGTCTGCAACTACACCAGTATTAAATAAACACACTAATCTTGCTTTTGAGCTTGCTGTTGAGTTACTTAATGCTGATTTTAAAGCTTCTTTTGCTTGCTTCTTGCTCAATTCAAAATTTGATTCAGCAACAGTTTCCCACCATTTGCGCCAAGGTTCATTAACATATTCGCCAAATTTAGCTAATTCAATTGTAACTTTGCTCTTAGAGGCCTTACCCATTCCGCCTCTTTTAATGTACTTGTTAAAAAATGAAGATATGCTTTTAAAAAAGCCTTTTTTAGATTTTTGTCTTATTTTTTCATTACCAGATTTGTTCATAACATTGAAATTACTAGGCGAATCAATATCTTCTTCTTGATAGGACCCCGATACTTTGGAGGTTATTCTTTTATAATGAATACTATTAGCAAACAAACTACCAACTTGTATCGTCCAGTGCGGGAATTTTTTTATAAAAGCAGTTGCAACTTTAGTATCACCCTTTAGTAACTGTGTAACCATATTATTGTATTCTTCTTTACTTGCCAAATTTTTACCGAGGTTGATTGGTTCTGGTACTGTCACTTTCACATCTGGAGCTTCCTTTTGGCTTTTCTTTGCTTCTTCTATTTCCTTTAGCTTTTTCTTTGCTTCTTCTATTTTAGCGTTTCGTTTTTCCACAGTTTTAGCTAAAGCTGTAGTAAATTTAGCAACTAATTCTACTAACTCATTTTCACATTTATATAAATCTATTTTTTTCTTATCTTTATTATCTTTTATTTTTTTCCATAAAGTTTCAATACCTTTACTTTCTTTTAGTAATTTCTTTAAAATTTCAGCTCCCAAAGGATCATAACTCATTTCATCTCCCTTTTTTCCATTCTTTGATTCTTCATTACTGCTCTCACTAATTTTCATAAAATATCACCATCCTTATTTTTTATTGACTGACGGAATTGAGTTTTTATTTTATTATTTTTTATTATTTTATTATTTTTTGCTATTTCCATCAGCCTATGTTTTAATTATAGCACATATTCGACAAAAATCAAGAGTTTTTTTCAAAATTTTCGTAAAAAATCACGAAATTTTGCAAAAATCGCCCGATTCAAAATCATAAAAATCGCTTCAAACCCATATAATTAAAGGGGTGAAGCAAAAATGCAAAAAGTTGAGATTTTAGCAAAATTTTTTGGCGATTGTGATAAAATTTCGGAAGAAATCGGCTGCAAAAGTGAAATTTTATGTAATAATTTTGCAATTTTTAGCACTTCTCTGGAACAAATAGGAAAAATAAAAAATCATCCGCAAATTTTATACTCAGAATTATCACATAAAATTTTTCACGAATTTACTGAAAATACTTCGAATTTAAATGCAGTATGCCTAGAAAATTTGAATAATTCGCCTGAAAATCTGACCGGTAAAGGCGTAATAATAGCAATTTTAGATTCCGGAATAGACTTCAGGCACCCGGATTTTATCGATGAAAATAATAATAGCAGGATTTTATACATTTGGGACCAAAATAAGCCCGGAACTCCGCCTGATAACTTTGATTTTGGTACAGAATATTCAAATAGCCAGATAAACATGGCGATAAATAACGAGCTTGAATTGCCGTTTATAGATCTTGATGGTCACGGCACTGCAGTTGCGGGAATCGCCGCCGGAAATGGCAGGGCTTCTAATGGAAGAAACACAGGAGTTGCCCCACAAAGCAGTATAATAGCCGTAAAATTGCTTTCAAGCGGCGATTATTTTGCTACTAGTACGGCAAATCTTGCAAGAGCTGTCAAATATATTTTAAATAAACAAGAAAAACTTCAAATGCCTGTAGTTATAAATATAAGTTACGGTACAAATCAAGGCGCTCACGACGGCCAAAGCGTTTTTGAGCAATATCTTGATAATATCAGCGAAAACAAAAATATCTCGATAGTAGTCGCAACCGGCAATGAGGGTTCTGCCAGGCATCATTTTAGAGCACAAATTAAGACTGGCGATATTTTAAATATCGAATTTATTATAAAAACGCATTTTAATGAATTTAATCTTATTTTTGTTAATTCTTTTTATGATTTGATTGATTTTCAAATAATAAGTTCGTCAGGGGAGCAAAGTCCGGTTATAAATTTAAGCCAAGTCGGAACTCAAACTGTTTTTTTTAATAATGTAAAAATTGTTTTTTATCTTGAGCAGCCAACGCCGATTTACGAAGGCCAACAAGTAATTATAAATTTTTCTGCAACAGGAAATTATTTACCCAAAAATTCTTGGTTTTTAAAAATAATTGCTAAAAATATAATCGACGGTCGCATAGACGCTTGGCTGCCAATAACTGAATCCTCGGGACTCGAAACGCAATTTTTAAATCCTGAGCCTCAGACTAGTTTGACTATACCCTCGACGGCACTAAAAGTAATTTCAGTCGGCGGATATGATTCAAATATAGACGAATTTGCCGAATTTTCAGGTCGAGGCTATACTCGAACAAATTTAATAAAACCCGATTTAGTTGCTCCAGCAGTTTCTGTAATCTCAACGAAATCCGGCGGAACTTATTCGAGTTTCACGGGTACAAGTTTTGCGGCGCCGTTTGTAACAGGCGCCTGTGCGCTCATGATGCAATGGGGAATAATAAATCAAAACGATATTTTTATGTACGGTCAAAGATTAAAAGCGTTTTTAAAACTCGGAGCGAGTAAAAAATCTAATATAATTTATCCCAATGATTCTTGGGGCTATGGGAGCTTATGTATAAATTCTGCTTTAAATTTTGCTAAAAAATATAATTTAATAAAAAATCCACAGGATTTATTCCAGAAAGAATATTCTCAATTTCAAATTCAAAATAATTCTGAAAGTAACGAAGAAAATTTGCAAATTGAGCCTGTTGTTGACGAAAATTACATGGATTTTATTATGCGCTACGATAAGCCGTCGCTCGATTTTATTGAGCAGGAGCCCAAAATAAAAATTTCGTTGATTTTACAAAATAAGTATGCTATAATGCACGCGCCTTTGGATATTTATGAATATTATCGAAAAAATCTTAAGGATTATGTTCTGGCAGAAAAAGCTATGATTTGCGGCTTGGCACAGAACTATTCAGCAATCAGCGCTGCAGGCATAACAGCCGTTCGTGAGCAGCAATTTTTGCAACTCAATGGGCAAGACGTTTTAGTTGGAATTATAGATACCGGAATAGATATTTATAACGATTGCTTTAAATACGAAAACGGCAAATCAAAAATTTCATATTTATGGGATCAAGAATCTCAAGACGGCAAACTTCCGGATGGTTTTTTATACGGAACGGAGTATAATAATAACGAGATAGATAATTTAATATCTCAAAATGTTTATAACAATCTTGATGAAAATGGGCACGGGACTTTTATTTCTTCGGTAATTGCAGGGCGCAAAGAAGAAAATTCTAATTTTATTGGAATCGCACCGGATTCAAACATAATTTTTGTAAAACTCAAAAAAGCTAAAAAAATTATGAAAAATAATTCGGCAGTTTTTACTAGTGCCCCGTGTTATGAATCGACTGATATTATGGCAGGAGTCGAGTACATATTTAATGTTGCGCGAAAGCTCCAAAAACCTGTTGTTATAAATATTCCGATGCAGACGAACGAAGGCGCTCACGATGGGCTTTCTTATTTTGAAAAATATTTATCACAAATTGCTGCAACAACCGGAGTAAGTGTTGTTATTCCTGCCGGGAATCAGGCCAATAAAGCGGGACATTTGCAGATTGAAATTGCTCAGGATGAGAGTTATAAAGTCGAATTCAATGTTGCAAATGGGGAGCCCGGATTTTTAATAAATTTATGGACGTCTGTCCCGGATAGAGTTTCTATTTCGCTGACGACCCCTCTTGGGAATAAAATAGAAAGAAAACAATTTACCACAAACGAGTTTCAGGAATATAATTTTGTACTCGAAAAAACAAAAGTTCAGGTGCAGTATATTTTCCCTGATATAAAAAACGGCAATCAAAATATTATAATGAAATTTACTGACCCAACGCCGGGCCTTTGGACCTTGAATATTTTTGGCGATTTATCAATATATGGTATAGTAGACATCTGGATGCCGATTTCAGATTTTATAACTCAAGGCACGGCGTTTTTGAATGCTACTGTGGACGGAACTGTTACTATTCCTGCAACTGCCATAAACGTGATTTGCGTTGGTGCTTATGATAACATAGACGGCAGTATTTATTTATCTTCCGGCAGGGGACAGAAAAATTATTGCAAGATAGAACCGGATTTTGTAGCTCCCGGAGTTGATATTTTAGGAGTTTACCCCAGAAATTTACTTGGCGAAATGACCGGAACTGGAGCAGCATCGGCAATTGTGGCAGGAGCCGCAGCGCTTTTACTTGAATGGGCAATAGTAAAAGAAAACGATGTTAAAATAAATAATATAAGATTGCGTTCTTACTTAATTTTAGGGTGCGTTCAAAACCCGAATATAGAATACCCAAATGATTTGTGGGGATATGGCAAAATTAATTTGATAAATACATTTAGAAATATAAGATAAAATAAAAAGTGTTTATTTTAGAGGTCTTTTATGAAGCTCAGAAAAATTTTAGATAAAGTTGAAATAGAAAATAAAATTCAAGATTTAAATTTAGATTTAGAAATAGAAGATATTTTTTACGATTCGAGGTTAGTAAAAGCTAACTCGCTTTTTGTATGTTTAATTGGTAAAAATCTGGATGGTCATGTTTTTGCACAAAGTGCAATAAACAGCGGCGCTTTGGCGATTATTACAGAAAAAGATTTAAATTTTGAAAATCAAATTATAGTAAAAAATACAAGAGCAGTCCTTTCGCAGATTTCGGATAATTTTTTTGAGCATCCGTCTAAAAATTTAAATATTATTGCAATCACAGGTACCAAAGGCAAAACGACTACCGCATCGTTTATTTGCGATATTTTAAATGCGGCCGGACAAAAAACCGCTAAAATAGGCACGCTTGGAGCAACTTTTGAAAATCAAATAATCGAAACCAAAAATACCACCCCAGAATCCTTTGAAATTCAAAAACTTTTGAGAAAATATGTTGACAATAATTATAAAAATGTTGTAATCGAAGCTTCTTCGCTGGGGCTTAAAAATCACAGATTAGATAATATTTTAATAAATTATGCTATTTTTACGAATATCTCGAACGATCATGTAGGCGCAAACGAACATGAAAATTTTGAAGATTATTTGAATTCAAAATTAATTTTATTTAAAAAATGCAAAAAAGCTTTCGTGAATATCGATGATTCGTTTTGTAATGAAATTTTAAAAGAATGCAAATGTGAGAAGATTACTTTTGGGTTTAACGAAAAAGCAGATATAAAATTTAAATTTTTTTCTGTGAATAAAGAAAATTTTGGCAGTAGTTTTAAAATTCAGGACCAAAAATTTAATATAAGCATTCCGGGCCGCCATAACGTTTATAACGCAGTTGCCGCAATTGCTGTCTGCCGAGATATGAATATAGATATCGATATTATTAAAAGTGCACTGGAAAATTGCCAAGTTTGCGGCCGGAGCGAAGTCGTTTTTAAAAATTCTGATTTTATGATTATTATAGATTACGCTCATAATGATGCGAGCATGGAAAATATTTTAATTTCCCTAAAAGCTTATAAACCCAAAAGACTGATAAATTTATTCGGCGCGGGTGGCAATAGAGAACGTTCTAAACGTTTTGAAATGGGGAAGATTTCGGGTGAGCTTGCGGATTTAACTGTTATAACTTCGGATAATTCGCGGTTTGAAAATACTTTGGATATAATTTCGGATATAAAAACAGGAATGCTTCAAACTCGAGGTAAATTTATTGTCATACCTGATAGAAAAGAAGCCATAAGATATTGTGTAAAAAATGCCAAACGCGGCGATATAATTTTGCTTGCCGGCAAAGGGCATGAATTATATCAAGAAATTAACGGTATTTTTTATCATTTTGATGAACGCGAAATTGTGAAATCAGCGCTCAGGAATTTGGGATTGATATAATCGGGAGGAATCATGAAATTAAATTTAAGCGAAGTTGGCGCTCTTTTTAAGTGCAAAAATATTTTGCCAAATATTCAAATAAATAATATAAAAATTGACAGCCGAGAAGTTAAAGAAAACGATATTTTTGTTGCAATAAAAGGCGAAAATTTTGACGGACATGATTTCATATCTCAGGCTTTTCAAAATGGTGCTTTGGCGGTTATTACAGAAAAAAAATTTGAACTTGATAAAAATCTTGAAAATCAAAAATTTGTTCTTATAGTTGAAAATTCAATTTTAGCTTTGCAAAAACTTGCTAAGTTTTATAAATCAAAGTTTCAAGTTAAAGTTATAGCAATAACCGGCAGTGTTGGCAAAAGTACTGTTAAAGAGATGCTTGCTTCAATTCTTTCTCAAAAATTTAATATTATTAAAAATCAAAAGAATTTTAACGGTCAAATTGGCGTACCGCTGACAGTTTTTAACTTAACTGATGAAACGCAGTTTATGATTTGCGAAGTTGGAATTAGTATGCCTGGAGAAATGAAAAAACTCGCCGAGATTTTAACGCCTGATTATGTTATTATAAACAATATCGGAATTTCACACATAGGTAATTTTAATAATATAAATAATATAGCCAAAGAAAAATTTGATATTTTAACTTTTTCGGAAAAATACAAACTTTTTGTTAATTTTGATAATCCCGAATTAATTAATTTTATTAATAATCAAGAAAATAATTTAAAAATTGAAAATTTTAAATTTTTTGGATTTGATTCAAGATGCGATTATAAAGCCGAAAATGTATCGTTTTTAGACGCAAAAACCGAATTTATTTTTGTAACTAAAAATTATAAAGCGCTGATAAATTTACCATATGTTGGAATGCATTTTGTGTATAACGCTTTGGCGGCGCTTTCTGTGGCAGTTGAATTAGAAATACATATCGACGATATAAAAACTGGCATAAGTAACTTTAAAAAGCTTGCTATGCGTCAGGATATAATCAAAATGCTAAATTTTATAATAATAGACGATTCCTATAATTCAAGCCCGGATTCTATCAGAGCTGCAGTGAATATTTTTAAAAATATAAAATCTGACGGGGAAAATATTTTTGTGATGGGGGATATACTAGAACTTGGAAATTATTCGCAAAGTGTGCACTTTGAACTTGGCAAGTTTATTGCTTACAGTGATGTTGATTTTTTAATAACGGTCGGAACTGAAACAAAATTTACATGTGAAGGCGTTAAAATTTCCGGCAGTAAATTGAATTTTAAGCATTTTGATAGTAATCAAGAAGTTATTGATTTTTTATGTGAGTTTTTAAAAGATAGAAAAGGGGATAAGATTCTTGTTAAGGGCTCAAGAGGCATGAAAACAGACGAAATAGTAAAGGAACTTAAAGATCGGTTTGGGAATAATGAAAAAAATTGAAATTTTTACAGATGGTGCCTGTAGTGGGAATCCCGGTCCGGGAGGATGGGCAGCGATTTTAAAATATAAAGATAATGTCAAAAAAATCTCAGGTTTTGTTCCAAGTACGACTAATAACAGAATGGAAATTTTAGCGCTTATAAATGCTCTGAGCATCTTAAAAGAAAGCTGCGAGATAACTGTTTATAGTGACTCTAAGTATGTTGTAGATTCTATAAATAAAAATTGGGTTTTAAATTGGCAAAAAAATAATTGGATGAAAAAAAACAAAAAAGTACCAAATTCTGATCTTTGGTACACGCTTTTGAATCTTATGAAAAATCATAAAATTGATTTTATATGGGTCAGAGGCCATAGCGGTCACCCCGAAAATGAAGAATGCGATAAAATGGCGGTCTTTGAAATAAAAAACAATAAAAATATTACACTTTTTTCAAAATAAAAGAATTATATCACTCTCTCCGGCGTCGACGGAAAGATACCCCGTAAATTAATTTTATATGGGTTAGAGACCATAGAGACCACCTCGAAAATGAAGAATGCGATAAAATGGCAGTTTTTTCAAAATAAAAGAATTAACCTCACTCTCCCCGGCGCTGCCGGAAAAATTGCTGACATCTCACTCTGCCGTCAGGTGGGAAGAACACCACTACTACTTAAACAGCGTAAAACCTATGCCTTTAGGCATTGCTAAAAAAAGATAGATATTTCCTCCGGCGTCGCCGCAGGAAACTATGCGAATCTTTCATATAGAATTTTCATTCCGCCGACTTACAGACACCCAATTGCTATCGCAGTGCTTTTCTCCTCAAACCTATCTGCTTTGAAAACCGTAATACCATTAACGCACATAACACCCCTAGCATCAATCCAGCAAAGACATCCGTGGGATAATGAACGTAGAGATAAAGCCGTGAAAAAGCAATACAAAACGTCATCACAGCAGCAATAAAGCCAAATACTCTATTCCTTGCAAAAAGAACAGTCGTCACCGCTGCCGCAAAACCGCTATGTGTCGAAGGAAAACTCGAACCCGAAGGCGACTTGATTAACAGTATGACATCGGTATTCACTGTAAAAGGCCTAGACCTGTTTATAAGATGTTTAAGTAGTACATCGCCTGCTAAAAACACAACAGTTAATGAAATAAGCATAATAATCCCCGATGTACGCGTTTTACGAAATAATAACATTGTAACACCCAATACTACCCAGATAATACCTGAGGCGGTCACACAACTTAAGGCCAATGTGAACGAATCAAGAAATTCGCAACGCATCGACTGTTGTATTGCATTGAGAATATTACAATCAAAATTATAAATAGCTTCCATATTTACCGATCCTTTAACGTTAAGTTATTGTCTTGCAAAAGGTACTATAAAATTTAAAAACTTGATTAAGAACACACTCGTACGCGCTATTATACGTCGAAATTTTCAAAAATGCGAGGAAAAATTTAAAAGACATTGCTAAAAGTGGATAAATAACATAGAGGATTTACCTCATTTTCTCCGGTAACGCCAGAGAGAACATTTTTAATTTAATTTTTAAATTTTGGGAAAAATCTAATGAAGTAAATCAAAAAAATTGAAGTTTTTTCTGGCAATGCCGGAGGAAATATATGTTTTTTTAATAATCATAAGCAAAATTTAATGGGTCAATTTGCGTGCCGTTTTCTCTTATTTCAAAATGCAAATGTGCGCCCGTCGAAAAGCCTGTATTACCAACATATCCTATTATTTCTCCTTTTGAAACATTTGCGCCACGACTTGTATTTAATCTGCTCAAATGGGCAAAGTATATTTGATAATTCTTACCATTGTACTGAAATGCCGATGTAACTAAATTGCCATAACCGCCGTTGTAACCATAAGATGCTGAAGTAATAACCATATCAACCGGTGCACGAACCGGCGCGCCGTATATGCCGCTTCCGGCTATATCGATTGCACCGTGCGATTTTTTTCGCTGGTATGCATCGTAAAAATTTGATGTTATTTTAGTAAATCCTTGAACTGGCCATAATAATTTTGGTTTGTTTCCACTAAATTTTGGAATATATGGTGTATTTTTGTTATTACCATTATTATTTTTATTATTTTTATTACCCTTATTCTTATTATTATTCTTTTCCCTATTTTTTTCTTGTTCTAATAATGAACGATAATAACTATCAATGCTAGCATCGACTTTTTTGCGCTCCGCAAGATCTTTATCAAGTTCGCGTTGAATTTCTCTCTGAGTTTGTTTGCTTTCTTCATAAAGTTTATCTAAATTTTTTATTTTTTGATCTAAATTTACTTTTTGCTCCTCAGAATTTTCCATAGTTTCTTGGCGCTTAAGTTTTAAATTTTCAATTTCTTTTATCGCATAATTGATTTCATCAAGCTCACTTTTTACTTTATTTTTAATCTCTAAATATCTTGAATTTACATATTGCATCAATTGAACTCTATCGATGAAATTATTAAAACTACTGGCGCCCAGAATAATTTCGTATGCGCTAGGAATTTTTCCCATATACATGAGGCGTATAAATTTTTTTAATTTTTTCTTTAATGCTTTTATTTTTTCTAATTTTTCAGGTTTTAATTTTTCAAGTTCATCTATTTTTTTTTGCATTTCTGCCATTTGATTTTGCATTTGTTCAATTGAAAAATTAATTTGGTCTATTTCTTTTTCGGTGTCGTTTATTCTCACTTTAACATTTTTTTGAAAAGCTTGTTCTTTTTGAATTTTTTGTTTGTGTTCCTGGATTTTTTTGGTTATTTTTCTTTTTGTATTGCGCAAATTTGATAAAAAATCAGCGTAAGATACCAAGCTTGTTCCAAATGCGGAATTAAATAAAAATGAAAACGCCAAAAGATTATATAATATTTTTTTTCTGTCTTTACCAAGCAACTGCCATACCACCCTCTTGTTTTAAATATTTTTTTATGGAAATAATGCTGGAGAAAATTCCCAAAATGCTGCCGGAGATAAAGAAATAACCAAAAATTTTCTTTAGCATTACATCAAAAAGTGAGCCATCAAGCGGGATTATGCTGCTGATAAGCAACAATGCCTGGCTGCAAATTATTTTTAAAATTACCGACGATAAAGCCGCCGATATTATACCGATAATAAGCCCTTCGACTATAAATGGCGAGCGAATGAACGCGTTTGTTGCGCCAACAGATTTCATTATGCTGATTTCAAATCTTCTGTTATACATTGTTATTCTTACGGTATTTGAAATTAGCATCATAGAAACTATTGCAAGACCTATGGTAATCCAAAATCCGACCATGGTTACAAGCCTTTTTAATCCCGAAAGTTTTTTGGCAATCTCGCTTCGGTCGCTGACCGAATCTACTTCCGGTATATCCAGTATTTTATTTACCGTTTCTTCATAAAAAGATAAATCTTCCATGCTGACTTTTAGAGCGTCAGGCAAAGGATTTTCATCTTCTTCAAAAATATCGTTTATCGAATCGCCCAAAATTTCTTTATAATTTTCTAAAGCATCGGATTTTGGATAAATACTACATGATGCTACGTTTGGGATATCCTCAATTTCGGATTTTAATTTTTCTAAGTCCGAAATTGAATCATCTTTTATATAAACGGTTATGTTATTGTTAAATTCAATATTTTTAAGTGCAACTTGTATATTTTTGTATATTAAAAACACTATTCCGGTAGTTACAAAACAACAAACCATTATCAGCACTGATGCAAGAGACATAAATCCGTTTATATAAACATTCCTGAAGCCTTCTTTTATAAAATATTTTAACAAACTGCCCGAACGTCTCATAATCTAATCCTTTTCAACTGAATAACTTTTTTGCAGGCAATTTTGTTTTACGTCCGAAGCCAAAAATACAAAAATATAAACCGAAGTTGCCACATAAGTCATCTGTAAAACATTATTTAGAGCACCAAAATTATTAAAATCTTTAATTAATCCTGGAACAGCATAACAAAGATTAACAGCAACTGCCGGCATACCGAATATAAAACTGCGGCGTTTAAAGTTTTTGTTTGAACATCTGACATAAAAATTTGAGTAATAAACAAAAAACATTAAAGTTAAAGATTGAGCAAGAACATTATAGGCATCAGGTTTGCCGAGTTCAAATGAAAAAAACAACATTAAAGAAATCAAATAGGCAAAAAACGGCATATAAACAATAATTTGTGATTTTTTAAATAAATTTTCTCCTTTAAAATGCGCATAAAAAACAAAAACGAAAAATAAGGAAGATAATGCGCAAAAAATAGCCATTAAAAAATATTTAACTTTCGAATCGCTGGGCGCCTGACTTTTAAAGTAACAAAAGGCCGACCATAAATATAAAAAGCAACAAACTGCACTAATTACTGCCAAAGGCATATTTTTAAACGAATATTCTCTTTCTTTTTTTTCATATAAAAATGCCGAAAATATCATAGCCAAAAAAACACAAGCCGAAAATACACACGCAAAAGCCGTAGTTCTTACCGAAGAATAGTCTATAAGCTCCATTATCATTTTTACAGGAAAAATAACAAACCCCAAAATCCCTAGAACCATAAGCGTAACTTTTTTATCCAAAGTCATCCCCTCACTTTATTATAAAATAAGCCAAAAAATCAGTTTGAGAACTGAATATTTATTATTCTAAAATAAAAAAATAGAAATGTCAATCTTGTAATATTTAATTTTGATAAAAATAATTGATATTTTGATATTATTTCTTTTAAAACTTAAAAATCAAGTTAAAAGAGTTCTCTCCAATATCGCCGGAGAGAAATTTTGCATTTTACCTTTTTCAAGCAAAATGCTATACTATATGAAAGATTCGCGAAAGGAGGAATTTGATGGGATTTGAAAATTTAACCGAAAAATTAACGGCAGTTTTTAAACGCTTGGGCTCTAAAGGTAGGCTCATAGAAGAAGATATCAATGCCGCTATGAAAGAAGTAAAATTTGCTCTTTTGGAAGCCGATGTCAACTATTCTGTTACTAAAAATTTTATCGCAAGAGTTTCGGAAAAAGCATTGGGCACTCAAATTTTAAAGAGTTTAACACCGGTTCAGATGGTTATAAAAATTGTGAAGGATGAACTTGTTAACTTGCTCGGCGGCGGGGAATCTAAACTCGATCTACAAAAAAACAGAATAAATATCATAATGCTTTGCGGTTTGCAAGGAGCCGGCAAAACGACTCACGCCGCAAAACTCGGGCTTTATTTAAAAAATAAAAAATTTAATCCTTTAATTGCCGCTTGTGATATTTACAGACCCGCAGCGGTTGAGCAAATTGAAATTTTGGGCAAAAACGCTAAAGTGGATGTTTTTTCGCAGCAAGACACGAGTCCTGTCGATATCGCCATTAATGCTTTAAATTACGCTAAAAAAAATAGTCACAATGTTTTATTGCTCGATACCGCCGGCAGGCTCCATATAGACCAAAAACTTATGGAAGAATTAAAATCCATAAAAGTGGAGCTGAATCCTCACGAGATTTTGCTGGTTGTGGATGCGATGACCGGTCAGGATGCCGTAAATATTTCGGATTCTTTTAATAAAATGCTGGATATCACGGGAGTGATTTTGACTAAATTTGACGGAGACTCCCGAGGCGGTGCGGCGCTTTCTATAAAAGAAACAACCGGGAGTGTTATAAAATTTATCGGGGTCGGCGAAAAACTCGGCGATTTGGAGCCGTTCAGACCCGAAAGAATTGCTACAAGAATTCTCGGCATGGGCGACGTTCTTTCGCTTATCGAAAGCGCTCAGGAAAATTTTGATAAAGAACAAGCCGAAAATATGGCAAAAAAATTTAGTCAAAACAAGTTCGATTTTGAAGATTTTTTGGCGCTTTCCAATCAAATAAAAAAAATGGGGCCACTAAAATCGATAATTTCTCGCTTGCCGGGCGTTGGGAACTTGAATAATTTAAATATTGATGATAAACTGGTTGATAAAGTGGAGGCGATAATCCTTTCGATGACCGCCCAGGAGCGTAAAAATCCTGATATTATTGACTTTTCTCGCAAAAAAAGAATTTCTTTGGGCAGTGGTAGCAAACTCGAAGATGTTAATAATCTTTTGAAAAGATTTGTTGAAATGCGAAAATTCATGAAGCAGTTTAATTCGCAGGGCGGTTTTTTCAGCAAGTTTGGGTTATTCTCTAAATTTAAAAGATAATATAAATTAAGGAGTGAGTTTTTTGGCAGTGAAAATTAGACTTACAAGGGTTGGTAAGCATAAAAGACCTTTTTACAGAGTGGTGGTGGCAAATTCATCTTCGCCAAGGGATGGCAAATTTATCGAGCGTTTGGGTACTTATGACCCTTTTAAAACTGAAAATAAATTTGATGTTAATATTGAAAAAATTGTTGATTGGATAAAAAAGGGTGCTCAACCTACTAGAATTATTGCATCTTATTTGTTAAAATTAAAAGAATCTTGCCAAGATGAGCAAATTTAGGGCAGTGATAAAATTGTATGGAAATAAAATTTTTAATCACCTAAAATGTTACAAAATAAGAGATATGCTTAATTTTTCCGAAGCCGTCGGAAGGAGGGTTGTTTGCATTTTGCAATTTCAAGGGTGTGATTGCTCTCTCCAGCATCGCCGGAGGGAAGCTATCTGTGTTTTGCAATGATAGTTTTGGCTATTGAAACTTCGTGCGATGATACCTCGGTGGCAGTTGTTAATGACAAACGGCGTGTTTTGGCTATGAAAACTGTTTCAAGGCTTAAAGAGCATGCAAAGTTTGGTGGCGTTGTGCCCGAAATTGCCGCAAGACATCATGAAGAATCAATTTTGTTCGCAGCCGAAAGCGCTTTGAGCCTATCAGGGATAAAAAAAAGCGAAATTAACGCTATTGCAGTGACAAATAAACCTGGTTTAAAGGGCTCGCTGTTGGTTGGAACAAGCTTTGCAAAAGGGATTTCGCTAGCTAAAAATTTGCCGCTTATATGTGTGAACCATATCGAAGCTCATGCGGTTTCTTGTATTATAGAAAATGACGAAATTTCTCCGCCATTTTTGAGTTTGGTGATTTCCGGCGGGCATACAAGTATCATCGAAGTTAAAAATTATAAAAATTTTAAAACGCATTTTGAAACAATTGATGATGCCGCAGGCGAGGTTTTGGATAAAGTTGCAAGAAATATGGGGTTTCCTTATCCCGGTGGCGCTGTGCTTGATAAAATGGCAAAATTGGGTGATAAGAGTAAATTTAAAATGCCGATACCAAAAATTGAAAATTTTAGTTTTTCCGGTATAAAAACTTGGGCGATAAATATTGAAAAAAAAATTGATGAAGATACAAAAAAAGATTTGGCAGCTTCGCTGGTATATGGTATTTCAAATTATGTTTCAAATCATTTAATTCATATTGCAAATAAAATTAATTATAAAAAAATAACAATCGGCGGAGGGGTTGCCTGCAGCGAGGTTCTGCGCGAAGTGATTGAAAAAAAATGCCAAGAACAAAATTTTAAATTTTATTCTACAAGCAAAAAATATTGTTCGGATAATGCGGCAATGATTGGAATTTTGGGAATTTTTCAGACTGTATAAATTTTGGAGGGGAGGAAATCAAAACAAAACTTTTTAATATGCCAATCTCTAATTTGAAAGGCGTTGGCAAAATGACTGAATTATTGTTTAAAAAATTAAATATTACAAGTGTTGGCAAGCTTTTAACTTTTTTCCCTGTTGATTACGAAGACTGGAATAATATTAAAAGTATTGAAGAATGCTTTGAAAAAAATTCTGTTGTTCAAATCGAAGTTTTACAAGAATTTTCTTGTATAACAAGTTTTAGTAATAAAAAAATTTACAAAGTAAAGTGTTGCGAAGTTGATAAAATACAGAATTTAGTAAATATAACTTTTTTTAACAATAAATTTACCCCCATGAGTATGAAAAAAAATCAAAAATTCCTTGCAATGGGTGAAGTTAAAATAGGTTATGATAATTTATACGAAATGATTAACCCAAAAATAAGATTATTAAATGATGATAATCTTGAATTAACTCCTGTTTATTCTCAAACCAAAGGGCTTTCTTCTTTAAAAATTAAAAATTGTGTTATCGAAGCCTTACAGTTTTTGCCAGAAAAAATTCCTGAAACAATCCCCGAAGAATTTTTAAAAAAATTCGATTTGCCATCGCTCGATTTTACTATAAGAAAAATACATTTTCCAAGTTCAAAAGACGAAATTTATGCTGCTAAAAAGAGAATTAACTTTGAAGAATTAGTTGGTTGGATATTATCGGTAAAAAAAATTAAATATGATTATGATTCAAATTTTATTATTAATAATTTTTTTGATGATTTTAAAGAAAAATTAGAATTTAATTTGACAAAATCGCAAACCGAGGTTATTTTAGAGTGTATAAAAGAAATGTCAAATGGAAAAAAGATGTCAAGGCTACTGCAGGGCGACGTGGGCTCAGGCAAGACGGTAGTTGCAATGGCGCTTGCTTACAATACTCTAAAATCAGGTTTTCAAGTCGCAGTTATGGTGCCAACAGAAGTCTTGGCAATGCAGCATTATGCCACTTTTTCAAAAATAGTGGGGAGTGAAAATATAGATATTTTAACGGGCTCCACAAAAATAAAAGAAAGAAATAATATAATTTCAAAATTTATGCTCGGCACGCCCGGAATCTTGATAGGAACACACTCTTTAATATCAGATAGTACTGAATTTAAAAAACTCGCGCTTGTGATTACCGATGAACAACATAAATTTGGCGTTGAACAAAGAAAAAAATTATTAAGCAAAGGCAATGCCCCACATTACTTAGTGATGTCCGCAACTCCCATCCCTAGGAGCCTTGCAATGATTATTTACGGAGATTTGGATATTTCGGTCATAAACGAAATGCCAAAAGGCAGGAGTAAAATTAAAACCACGATAATCGAAAGTTCACAGCGGATGCTAGCTTTTAAGTTTATAAAAAAACAATTAAGTTCAGGCAATCAGGCCTATATAGTCTGCACAAGAGTTAAGGAAGATAATAGCGAATTATCGGAAAGCACCGAAGCTGACGTTGAAAATTACAAAGAAAATATAATGAAAAATTATTTTGATGGCTTTAACATAGGCACTTTACACGGCAAGATGAGTTCTTATGAAAAGGATTTTATTTTACAAAGATTTTACGATAAAAAAATTGATTTGCTGATATGCACAACGGTCATCGAGGTCGGAATTGATGTTCCAAATGCGACAGTTATTATGATAGAAAATGCCGAAAAATTCGGGCTTGCATCACTTCATCAAATGCGTGGCCGTGTTGGAAGGGGCAACAAAGAATCATATTGCATTTTAATTTTAGATAAAAAATCCAAAACAATAATCGAAAGACTGACAACAATGAAAAAGTCTAACGATGGTTTCTATTTGGCGCAAAAAGATTTAGAGTTAAGAGGTCCTGGCAATTTTTTCGGCACACAGCAGCACGGAAAATTAAGCATGAGCCTTATAAACTCGCTAAAAGACCAAAATTTAATAGCTCAGGCGAATGAATTTATAAATTTTATTTTGGAAACTAATTTTAAATTTAAACAAATAATATAAACATCGATGGCAGCATTAGAGGGCTAGTCGAGCTTTTTTGTCACTCATTAGGAGCCTTTAGAAACTGAAAAGTTTAGTTAATAGCGGACTTGGACCTGAGTCAATAGAATAGACTTCTTTCGAAACTAGTAATAGATATTCTCCCCGGCGCCGCCGGAGAGGTGTCTATTTAATTTCTTCATACTAATTATTAGTTTTGGGGAAATATTAATAATATCTATGTTTTCTCAAAATATTTTTTTATAGATTCAGCGCACGGCTTGGTTATGCCTTTAATTAAAACAAGTTCTTCGATTGACGCCAAAGATATGTTTTTAATGCTGCCAAATTTTTTCAGCAAAATATTTGCAGTTTTTTCGCCAATTCCCGGAATATTTGTAAGAATTGAATTTTTAACTTTTTTATCCCTGAGATTTTTATGATAATTAATCGTAAATCTGTGCACTTCGTCTTGAATTCGTGTTATAAAATTAAAAATTTTTATATTTTTTTTTATATTTATTACTTTATCACTTGTGGTTATCGCTCGAGTACGATGTTTATCATCTTTGACCATTCCAAAAATCGGAACGTTTATATTTTCTTGAGAAAAAACTTTTTTAGCAACCAAAGTCTGAGCAAAACCGCCGTCGATCAGAATTAAATCCGGAAGCCTGCCAAAACCTTTTTCATTTTCTTTGCTTTCTTGATAATTTTTTATGCGTCTATTTAAAACTTCTCTTAAAGAACCGTAGTCGTCTTGATGCTCAAGAGTTTTTATTTTAAAGCGTTTATAAGCAGATTTCAGCGGCACTGCATCTTGAAAAACCACCATCCCGCCAACATTATCGCTACCGCTGAGATTCGAAATATCGTAAGCTTCGATATAATTTGGAATATTTTTAAGATTCAGTAAATTTTTTAAATCTTCAAGAATCAATAAATTATCATTTTGATTTTTATAACTAAATGCTTCATAGGCATTATTTTTGCACATCTGCACGAGCTTAAACTGCTCACCTTTTTTGGGAATTAAAATTTTAATACTTTTATTTTTTGTTTCATAAATCCAATTTTTTATCAAATTTTTATCTTCGATTTCGCCGTCAAGAGTTATATTTTTAGGGATATATTCTTTTAAATCATAATATCTTTTTATAAATTCAGTTCTTAAATTAATTTCACTATCAAAAAAATCGAACAAAAAATTTTCACTGTCATAAAGATTGCCGTCTTTAAATCTAAAAACATGGACCGAAACTTTATTCTTATCCGTCGCCAAAGCTATAATATCTTGATCTTTTATTTTATTTGAAACAACTTTTTGTTTTTCCTTAACAACTGATTTTATCGATTTTATTCTGTCGCGCAGGTCGGCAGCTTTTTCAAAATGCAAACTTTCAGAGGCTTTTAGCATCTCACGCGTTAAATATTCTATCACATTTTTACTGCCGTTTTTTATAAACGAAACAGCTTCGCTTATTAAAATATTATATTCTTTTAACGAAATATTCCGATTACACGGAGCAATGCATTTATTTATATAAAAATTCAAACATGGTCTAGATTTAAACTTAGAAAAATCTCGATTGCAAGTAGGAAGTTTAAAGATATTAATAACTTCATTTACTAAATTTTTTACATAAATGGAATTCATATAAGGCCCGAAATATTTAGCAGAATCGTTAATTTTTTGTTTTGCGAAAAAAATTTTTGGAAAATCTTCGTTGGTAACTTTTATATAACTATATCCCTTATCATCTTTTAATAAAATATTATATTTTGGCTGATATTTTTTTATTAAACTGCACTCCAAAACCAGCGCTTCAAATTCACTATCAGTGATTATATATTCAAAATCTTTTATATTTGAAACCATAGCACGAACTTTTAAAGAATGCTTTTGAGTGTTCATAAAATACTGCGAAACTCTGCGCTTTAAAATTTTAGCTTTACCGATATATATAATATTTTTGTTTAAATCTTTCATAATATAAACGCCGGGTTTTTCAGGCAAGTTATTAGCTTTATTTTTTAATATATCCATAATTTGTTTTTTTATTTATAAATTTAAAAATTTTTTCAAATATAATCCCGTGCATGAATTTGGGTTTTCAGCAACTTCTTCGGGAGTGCCTTTTGCAATTATATTCCCGCCGTTATCACCGCCTTCTGGGCCTAAATCGATTATATAATCGCAAGTTTTAATTAAATCTAAATTATGTTCTATCAAAAGCACAGTATTTTTCATATCAACAAGTTTTTGAAGAACCAAAACAAGTTTATGAACGTCTGCAATATGAAGTCCGGTTGTAGGTTCATCGAGAATATAAAGAGTTTTTCCGGTTGATTTTTTCGAAAGTTCGGAGGCAAGTTTAACTCTTTGGGCTTCGCCGCCCGATAAAGTAGTAGCTGATTGGCCGAGCTTTATATAACCAAGGCCTACTTCCTGCAAAGTTTCTATTTTTCGTTTTATTTTGGGAATATTTTCGAAAAATTTTAAAGCTTCATCGACAGTCATATCTAAAACATCGCTGATATTTTTATTTTTGTATTTTATCAAAAGAGTCTCGCGACTGTATCTTTTGCCCTTACAGACTTCGCACGGAACGTAAATATCAGATAAAAAATGCATTTCGATTTTAAGTATCCCATCGCCCTGGCACGCCTCGCATCTGCCGCCTTTAACGTTAAAAGAAAATCGGCTCGAACTACATCCGCGAGATTTTGCGTCGCTCGTAGAAGCAAAAAGCTCACGAATATCAGTAAAAACGCCAGTGTAAGTTGCGGGATTCGAGCGCGGTGTGCGACCGATTGGAGACTGGCTTATATTGATTACTTTATCAAAATTTTCGATACCTAGAATTTCTTTATGCTTGCCTGATTTTAATTTTGATTTATTAAGTTTGCAAGATAATTCTTTATATATAATTTCGTTCACCAAAGTCGATTTGCCTGAACCTGAAATACCGGTAACGCACGTCATGGTCCCAGCGGGGATTTTTACATCGATATTTTTTAAATTATTTTGAGAAGCTCCGATAATTTCTAAAAATTTGCCATTTCCTTCTCGCCTGTTTTTTGGAACCGGAATAAATTTTTTGCCGCTTAAATACTGACCTGTTATAGATTCTGGGCAATTTTTTATATCATCAACAGTGCCCGCGCAAGTTATATAGCCGCCACTAATTCCGGAGCCTGGACCGACATCGACTATAAAATCCGCAGCATACATTGTTTCTTCATCGTGTTCGACGACTATAACAGTATTACCTAAGTCTCGTAATTTTTTAAGCGTCTCGATAAGTTTTCCGTTATCTCTCTGGTGCAGCCCGATGCTTGGCTCGTCAAGAATATATAAAACTCCCGTAAGAGAAGAGCCGATTTGCGTTGCAAGTCTTATTCTTTGGCTCTCTCCCCCCGAAAGTGTTCCGGCTTGGCGCGAAAGAGTTAAATATTCAAGCCCGACACTTTTTAAAAATTCAAGTCTTGAATTTATTTCTTTTAAAATCGGCTGCGCAATAATTTTTTCTTTTTCGCCGAGTTTTAAATTTTTAATAAATATTAAAGAATCTTTGATAGACTTATCGCAAAAATCCGAAATATTAATTCCACCAACAGTAACTGCCAGACTGTTCTTCGAAAGCCTTTTGCCAGAACATTCATTACACGGAATCTCACTCATAAAAGTTTCGATTTCGGATTTTATCCAATTGCTTTGAGTTTCTCGGAATCTTCGCTCAAGATTATTAATAATTCCTTCAAAAGTATTTTTATATTTTGCCTCGCCATAATCGCTTTTTCTCACAAGTTCGAGCATTTCGCCTTTTGTACCGTATAAAATAATATCGATAATTTTTTTTGAGAGCTCACAAATCGGAGTGCTGAGTGAAAAATTATATTTTTTAGCAAGCGCTTCAAAATACATATTTGCAATGCTATTGCCCTCCATAGACCATCCGCTGCCTTTGATTCCGCCTTCATTTATCGATTTTGTTTTATCAGGAATAATAAGCTCAGGGTCGATTTTCATAAAAACTCCAAGACCCGTACATTTTTTGCAAGCTCCAAACGGACTGTTAAACGAAAACATTCTGGGTTCAAGAGATTCAAAACTTATGTCATGTTCAGGGCACGAAAAATTTTTCGAAAATAAAAAATCTTCTCCCCCATCGACGTTTATTATCACCAAACCACCCGAAAAATTAGTTGCGGCTTCGATTGATTCTGCAAGCCTTGAGCGAATATCCCTACTAATAATTAATCTATCGATAATTATTTCGATGTTATGCTTTTTATTTTTTTCAAGATTAATATTTTCTGATAAATCAAAAATTTCGCCGTCGGCTCTTATTCTTACGAATCCGTTTTTCCTGATATTTTCAATTTCTTTTACAAAAGTCCCCTTTTTGCCGCGCGCAATCGGAGATAAAACCTGAATTTTTTTCTCTTCACCAAAATTCATAACTTTATCGACAATCTGGTCGATAGTTTGATGTGAGATTTCACGCATACAAACAGGGCAATGCGGAATACCAATTCTAGCATATAAAAGCCTTAAATAATCATAAATTTCTGTGATAGTTCCAACTGTTGAGCGCGGATTTTTCGAAGTAGTTTTTTGGTCTATCGAAATCGCCGGCGAAAGTCCTTCAATGCTTTCAACATCGGGCTTATCCATTTGACCTAAAAACATGCGGGCGTAAGACGAAAGCGATTCGATATATCTGCGCTGACCCTCGGCATAAATGGTATCAAACGCAAGCGAAGATTTACCCGAACCCGAAAGTCCGGTAAAAACTATTAATTTATCTCTAGGAATTATTAAATCTATATTTTTTAAATTATTTTCTTTAGCACCTTTTATAATAATACTATTAATATTTATTCTCCTTTTTATTTTACTGACTTTTTTTGAAGTGGCATTGCTAAAAGTGGATAGATAATAATAAATTCATAGAAGATTATACTCATGTATATATATCAACACAAAGGACTTACATCATTTTTTCCGGCGCCGCCGAAGAAAATATCTATCTTTTTTTAGCAATACCTCTTCTATTTAGGTATTGCAAAAATATATAGAAAGGCTAGTAAAAGAAAGTAAATAAAGAAACAGAAAAAGAAATCATAGAAAGAGAACGAGACCAACAATAAGTTTTACGAGCAAAGCGAGCAAGGTAATGACGAAGAAGACGATTCAT
>JAFSLT010000014.1 GCA_017448285.1 Clostridia bacterium | reverse complement strand
TTTAAAATTAAGGAGAAAAAGTTATGGCTAAAGAAAAAAATTTAATTTATGTTGTTGATGATGACGCAAATATCAGAAATTTAATTTCGGTTGCCTTAAAAGACGCCGGTTTTGAAACAATGGAATTCGCAAACGGTTTAAGTTTGCTCGAGCAAACCAAGAAAAAGCTTCCTGCACTTATTATTCTTGACTGGATGATGCCTGATTTAGATGGTCTTGCAGTTTGCGGAAGATTAAAACTCGAACCAGAATCCAGAAAAATTCCTGTTATCATGATTACCGCCAAAACAGATTCGGTCGACTGCATTTTAGGGCTCGAAATGGGCGCAGATGATTACCTTAAAAAGCCGCTTGATATGAAAGAATTAGTTGCCAGAGTTTCAGCTATCCTCAGAAGAAAAGACTACACGAATGTTAAGGATGAAATTCTAACTATCGGCAATTTAACACTTAATTTAGGCAGCAGAATGGCTGTAAAAAAAGACCCTGCTACGGGAGCAGAAACCTTCTTGCAATTGACCATGAAAGAATTCGATTTATTAGTCACTTTGATAAGAAAAAAAGGCAACGTTATGACAAGACCCGAAATTATGCGCGACGTTTGGTCCGATGAGTTTGACGGCGATGACAGAACTGTAGACGTCCATGTAAGATACCTGCGTAAAAAAATCGAGGATTCCGAAGATCATCCTTTTTATGTCAAAACAGTGCGCGGAATTGGCTACAGGATAGTAACTCAAGCCGAAATTGACAGCGCAAGTTCAAGTGCAAGCGCAAATGCGAGTACAAGCGTTGCAGCCAGTGCGGCTTCAAAATAAAAAATTGCAAAGGATTTTAACATGAATTTTTTGACTATTTTGTTTCTTGTTTGTTTAGGATTGCTTGTTTATCTTATTGTTAAAAAAAACATTGAAAAAAATAAGCAAGAGCAAAAGCAAAAAGTGAGTGAATTGCTCCACGACCTCAAAACCCCATTAACTTCGATACTGGGGTATGTGGAGCTTTTAAAATCTGTTGAAAGAACGCCCGAAACCCAAGAAGAATTTTTAGGAATAATTGAGTTCGAAGCTGAAAAGCTTTTACAGCTTTTAGGCAGCGGACTCAGTGAAAATACGGATAATAAAGAAGTTAAAAGTGCAACAAATTGCGCAAAAGTCATTTCATTGATATGCCGCGGATTATCTCCGGATGCCAAAAAAAGAAACATAAGCTTAAGTTACAGCTGTGACCCTGATTTATACGTCGATTTTGAAGAAAATAAGCTTTGGCGGGTTATTTCAAATCTTATTGAAAATTCGATAAAATATAATAAACCTGATGGTTCGGTGGAAGTTTCGGCAGCGAGTGATTCGGATTATGTTATAATTGAATGTAAAGACACCGGAATTGGAATAAAACCTGAAAATATAACAAAAGTCTTTAAACGAGGCTTTAGAGAAGAAAAAAAATTGCCAGGATTTGGTTTGGGACTTTCAACAGTGCGCAAAATAGTTTCGGAAAACGGCGGTTTTATACAGCTTGAAAGCGAATATGGAATTGGCACCAAATTCACTTTAAAACTCAGAAAAGCCCAAGAAAAAGTAGAAGCAATTGAGACCAAAAGCTCCATTTCTTGTCAACCTTAAGGAGCAAAAGCCTGTGGAAAATTTAAAAATTTACAATTTATTTGATTTAAAAAACAGCATTGCGAATAGTTTTTTAGCTTCTTACGATTATCCATGGGAAGTTTTGCCAAATATAAAAGATTTTATTTTAAAATTTGCTGAAAAATTAGATAGGAATAAATTTAGCCTTATTGGTGAAAATGTGTGGGCTGCAAAAACTGCTAAAATTTCTAAAAATACTTTTATATCAGGGCCGGCAATAATTGATGAATGTTCCGAAATTAGATTTGGCGCTTTTATTCGCGGTGGAGTTATTATCGGCAAAAATGCAATTGTAGGCAATTCCACTGAGCTTAAAAATTGCGTATTATTTGATAAATCACAAGCACCGCATTTCAATTACGTTGGCGATTCAATTCTGGGCTATCAAGCACATATAGGCGCGGGCGTTATTCTTTCAAATTTAAAATCTGATAAAAAAAATATTGTTATAAAGTATCAAGATTTAAAAATTGAGACAGGACTTTACAAATTTGGAGCTATTTTGGCTGATAATGTTGAAGTTGGCTGCAATTCCGTGTTAAACCCTGGGACCATAATTTGTAAAAACAGTAATATTTATCCGCTAACTATGGTGCGTGGAGTTGTGGGTGAGAATAAAATTCTTAAAAATAGCGGAGTTTTGGTTGACAAAATTTAAGTTTTGGGCTAGAATTTTAAAGAATGCTGATGTAGCTCAGCTGGCAGAGCAATTGATTTGTAATCAATAGGTCGTGGGTTCAAATCCCTCCATCAGCTCCATCCGGGTGTGGCGCAGTTTGGTAGCGCGCTTGAATGGGGTTCAAGAGGCCGTGGGTTCAACTCCCGCCACTCGGACCATTTTGGGATTCCAGTTTTTAAAAATTGGCAAGTTAAAATTTTTTATTGAAGTTCAAATTACTATTTTTAAAGTGAGTTGGTTTTGTTTTTGGCGGATGTGGCGAAATTGGTACACGCGCCAGATTTAGGTTCTGGTGGGCAACCGTGCAGGTTCGAGTCCTGTCATCCGCACCAAAAATTTTAGTTTTTATTTATTAGTAATTAAAATTTTAATTAGTTTGAAAATAATTTTTTAGTTTGCGGATGTGGCGGAGTTGGTAGACGCGTATGGTTCAGGTCCATATGAACGCAAGTTTTTGCAGGTTCGAATCCTGTCATCCGCACCACCTATTTATACATAAAAAGTTAAATATCCTCTCCGGCAGAGCCGGAGAGAATATC
>JAFSLT010000013.1 GCA_017448285.1 Clostridia bacterium | reverse complement strand
TTACTCTGGATATTCTGTACAAATTTTTCTTGGTTTTTGCTGGCTATAGCTTCCATAATTAACACCTCGAATTAAATTTTCTTCTCGTTTTTTCTGCTCTCGATATGCCAAAACCACCCATTTTTGGATTGCCAAATAGTGCGATTTCGCCTTGTAGCCTTTCATCTCGATGTAGCTCGAAAGATAGTCGATAATCGCCTCAAACTCTTGAGGATATTGGCTTTCAAGCTTTTCAAACTCATTTTTCGTTAAAAAAACGTTTCCGAACTCCCCACACGCAGTTTTCTTTTGTACTGCGTTAGCAGTATTTTCTTTTTTTAGTTTTGTCTTGTTTTGTTTATATATGTCTGCGGTTTGTATTGCGCTTTGTACTCCTGTTTTTACTCCGGTTTTTGCTTCGTTTATGAAAGTGATTTCATCATTCAGCTTATATTTGTTCGGAGATCCTTTTTTGCCTTTTGTGTAAAAGATTAACTTTTTTACCATCAGCCTATCTCGCCAATCAATAAAAGTCTGCTCTCTCTTCGTTTGAACTAGAGACATCATCCGCTGGTTATCTACTGCTAGCCATTCGCTCCAGCCACTTACGTTGAAAAGATGAATCAATTTCAAGAACAACAATTGTGACTGTATTTGCAAATGGTTCGTTTCGAGCCAACGATAAAACCCTTCGTTCAACAAAATATAGTTGTATTGCAAAATTACACCCCCTCTACTAATAGTTCGAAATTCCTATTTTTTTGCATTTTTTTATGCAAAATTTGTGCAAGAACAATAGTGTGAAAAGTCTTTTTACGACGTCGCGAAAAAGTATATATTCAACTTTTTTTCATATTATTTAATAAAAAATTTGTATAGAAATACTAAAAGCCCAAATCCCAAATATGTAATAAATCTGGAATATTTTTTGTGTATTTTAAATAATATAATCGAATTAATTATCTTAAATTTGTCGATTAAGAAAATTTATAAAATATATAGTGCATCGCATACAGATTTGGCAACATTATCTAAATCTGGAGAACTAGTCGGCAACAATTTTTTTAACTGTTTGGGAATAGGAAAGAAGGTAATTATATCCATTTTTACCGGTAAATCTTTGCTCCAAAACTTTTGTGAAACTGCCAAATAGCTTGATTTTATTAAGTTTTCGTAGTAAAATAGAAAACGAATATTTTCTCCGGCGTCACCGGAGAAAATTGGTAGCATTTAAATTTATAATTTAATTTCAATATTTTTGTTTGACCAAAACGATGGTGAGTATCTTAATGACAATTTTTTATCACCTTTTGGTACCTCAAAAACCATTGAACCTTTTATTTTCCCATTTTCAGCAAGCTTACCTGAACCTAGAGAATCATCAGGTGAGGCAGACCAACTTGTACTTTCTAATACACCATTATCGGTTTTAATTTTAAAATCAAAAGTATTGTATGATATATCGCTTTTTGATTTATTCTTTATTTCTACAGTAACTTTAACAAATTCTTTCCCATCTTTGGGTTTGCTGAATTCGTTGCCAGTATTGTAATTTCTGGTTAAATTTGTTACTGTAACTTCTTTATCATCAAATGATATAACATCGCCTAATTTAAATTCATTGTTAGTAGATTCACTATTATCAGAATTTATTGGCTGTGAATTTTTAGAAATTGGCTTCGAATCTTTATTAAAAGTATCGGAAATACTATTGTTGATGCTAAATCCAAGACAAATTGTAATTACACTGAGAATCATTCCAATTATCGCTAATGCACAATTTCTGCATTTTTTCTTTAAAAATTTTACTATAGAGCATATCCCAATAATAAGTCCCGATATTGCAATTATCATTGAAATTATATTAAGGAAAGGTATCCAACAGCCTATTAAAGCTACAATTCCCATTATTAGCGTGACAACTCCAAATGTATCTTTATCAGACATATCTTAATATCCAGAATTTTTGCCCATGAAAATCACCTCCTTTGTTCAATTATAACATAAATTATTTACATTTGCAAATATTTTTTTAAAAAATTATTTTTTGTTAAAATAATATCACCGTCCGAACCGCCGCTCGGAGCTTCGGTGCCTCTTGTGATTGAGTTTTTTGTGGCTCCTTCTTGAATTCCGTTAAGCTTCGTTTTTTCTTCTGCAGTAAAAAGCCCATCTTCGCTAAAACTCGCTGGATCGATGGCAATATTGGCAATTCTATCCTCGAGATTATTCATGGTCGAAGCGCTAAACGCCGTACCTTCTACAGTCGGATTGTCATCTCTTTCGACGACGTAGCTGACGCTCTCACTCTCTCCCACTTTTGTTAATTTTCTCCTGTTTGGATTATCAGAAATCCTGTCAATCCATACTGATTTCTGGAAATTTATTCCCATGTCTTCTCCTTTTTTGATTAAATTACTGTAATATTATCATTAGAATATAATTCAGACTTAAATTTTTCATCATTTCTTGCAAATGCTAGACTTCCGTTTTCGTAGACCCAGTACAAATCATAAAGAATTTTTTCCAAATCGTTGATTTTTTGGTAAGAATTCAAAGGCAAATCAGGAATTTTAGGAGTAGTTTCCAAAACTTTTCCTCGATTTACCAAAATTTTTAAATTATCGACAATTCGTTGAAAATCAAGCCTTGACGGAATATCGATATAACTCCAATTCGTCTTAAAATTCATATTTTCTATTTCATAAAGATTTGCAAGAAATTCCATATTATTTTCAATTCTGTTTAAATCGTTAAAATTCAAAGCCCCTTTAAGACCACCCATCCACTCTTGTTTTTGCTCATCACTCAAGTACTGAAACCCAATGGTATCATAGGTTTGAACTTTCAAAACGTCATTGCTGTTTCTATTAAATATAGGTTTTATCCAAGACAATTTTGCCTCCTAAATTCAAATAATTCCATAATCTTCGTTTGAATAGATTTCAACTTTTGAGTTCTCAATTTCATCGTCTCCTGCGAACTGCGGATTTGGCTCAATCTCTTGCAAATGCTGGTATCCAAGCAAGTAACAAGAACTTAAAAAGCCTTTGCCGATGTCTATATTTTGCCTTATCAGAGCCCCAGTGAACAAATGGCCGTCAGAATCTATAAAAGTCAGGTTTTGCCCGGTTTTTTGACCGTTTGAAATGAATTTAAATTCAATTGACAAATTATACATTCTAAAGTATGAAATCCAATTTTCAGATAAGAGTTCCACATTGCTGGGATTAATTAGCGTTGCTTTGTCAATTTCGAGATTA
>JAFSLT010000012.1 GCA_017448285.1 Clostridia bacterium | reverse complement strand
TTATACGTAGATGATGATCCAAATAAGTATGGTATTACATGGTTGCCGGATAATGAGGTCGGTATTAGTTATAGTATTAAATTACTTGATAAAGAATTAAATGAATATCAAATTTTTAAAAATTTAAGATCACCGTTTGAAAATAAAAATTAAATTTTTGCAGTAAGTTTATTACAATATAGTATTGTAATTGGGAAAAGATATTCTCTCCGGCGGCGCCGGAGAGAATGCTCGTTGTATTATTCAAAGAAAAAATTGTATAATTTAACTGTGGAGGCGGTTGATTTGAAAAAAATATTCGGTACTGATGGTGTAAGAGGAGTTGCAATTTCGGAGCTTACAGTTGAACTTGCCATGAAAATAGGCAAAGCTGCTGCGTGTTTGTTTGCTCCAAACGGCGGTAAAATTTTAATCGGAAAAGATACCCGAATTTCATCTTCGAGTTTGGAAGCTGCAATTGCGGCAGGGATAACTTCGTGCGGCGCTGATGCTGTTTTGCTGGGCGTCTTGCCAACTCCGGCGGTCGCTTTTTTAACAAAAATCAGCAGTTCTAATGCCGGAATAGTAATCTCTGCTTCGCATAACTCGTTTGAATTTAATGGCATAAAAATTTTTAATAATCAAGGCTTTAAGATAAGTAGCATCGAACAAGATACAATAGAAAATTTGATATCAAACGATTTTAAAAATATTAGCGTATGTAAGCCGGAAAGCATTGGCACTATAAGGAAAGATAAATATTTTATATCTAAATATGTAAAATATTTAAAAAGTTTATTGCGTTCGGTCAATTTAAAAGTAGCTTTTGATTTTGCAAATGGTGCTGCAAGTTATTGTGCTTTAAAAGTTTTTGGAGAAATGGTAAACTGCGAATTTTTAAATAGCGTCCCGGACGGGATAAATATTAATAAAAACTGCGGCTCCACAAATTTATCGTTTTTGTCGCATTATGTTGTAAAAAACGGTTTTGATTTGGGCATAGCTTTTGATGGTGATGCCGACAGATGTTTGGCAGTTGATAAAAACGGAGAAATCATCGATGGCGACCATATAATTGCCGCTTTGGCGCTCGAAATGCAAAAAAATTCCGAGCTTGAGACAAACATCGTTGTAGGCACTATGATGTCCAATATGGGATTTGAAAATTTTTTAAAAGATAACAAAATTAATTTTATAAGAGCAAAAATCGGCGACAGATTTGTAGCGGAAGAAATGAAAAAATCAGGCGCTTTAATCGGCGGCGAACAGTCAGGACATATTATTTTTTCAAAATATTCGACTACCGGAGACGCTATTTTAACTGCTATAATGCTTATCAATTTGATTTCTGAAACACGCGATTCATCAGGTATTTCTAATCTTTTTAAGCCGTATCCGCAATTTATAAAAAATATAAAAATTTCAAAAGAAAATAATCTTTTAGAAAGTGATGATTTTAAAAATTGCATTAAAAATATAGAAAATATTCTTGCAAGTTCCGGCAGAGTTTTTTGCCGAGAATCGGGAACTGAACCTTTGATAAGAGTTATGTGCGAGTCAAGCAGTGCAAACGACCTAGAAAAAGCCGAGAAGGAGCTTGAAAAATTTATTTCTTCGTTATAGATGCCGGATTTTGAAGTTTTCTCCGGCGTTGCCGGAGAAACCGAGTTATAAATGCCGGAAGCTTGAAATTCTCTCCGGCGCTACCGGAGAGGGTGCTAGTTTATAAATGCTAGTAAAATATAAATATTATTTAATTTTTATTAGGAGTAAAATTGGATTCAAGCATAAAATTAAAATCTAAAGTTGAAAACTGGAAGATTTTAAGCCAATTTATTGAATCATTTTTGCAAAAGTGCGGATGCGTTAAAAATTTTATTTATGAGTTTCTTTTATCTTGCGAAGAAATATTCGTAAATATATGTTTTTATGCTTACAAAAGCGCCGAAGGTGAGATATCTGTTGATATTTGTATGATTAATGATCATATAAAAATCGTTTTTTCCGATAGCGGTGCAAAATTTGACCCTACGAAATTTGAAAATAAAAATATAAATAGTAAAATATATAATAGAAAACCCGGCGGGCTTGGTATATTTTTGGTCAAAAAGACAATGGATGAGATGAAATATACCAGAAAATGTGATAAAAATATTCTTGTGATGACTAAAAAAATTGGTAGGTGATTTTTAATGGATAACAGACTGACTTTTGATTTAAAGACCGCTGACGGCTTGACTACTCTTTATTTAATTGGTAAGATTGACACTTTGGGGGCGAGAATCTTTGAAAAAAAAATCAAAGAAGTTCTGGCGCAAGACATTAAAAATTTAAAATTTAATTTTAAGGATGTAGAGTATTTGAGCAGTTCAGGGCTTAGAATAATACTTTATACGAAAAAAGAAATGCAAAAACGCAATCCGGATTCTGAATTAATTATAGAAGATCCTCAGCAGCAAATTGTGGATGTTCTTAGTATGACCGGGTTTTTAGATGAAGTTGTGGAGGTTGAGTATACTGGAAAGAATATTCCTAGATAATGCTTCGACGACCAAGCCTTTAAAAAACGTAATAGGTGCGGTAGGGAAGGCGATGGGGGAGTTTTACGGCAATGCTTCATCGCTACATAAGCTTGGTATAAAGTCTGAAAAGATTATCAGAGAAACTAGAAGTTATATTCTGAGGTTTTTAGACAACCCTGGCGGTGATTTTTATTTTACTTCAGGCGGCACGGAATCTAATAATTTGGCAATTTTTGGCTCAACAAATATAAAAAATTTAAAAGTTATTGTTAGTTCCGCAATTGAACATGCTTCCGTTTACAATTGTGTAAAACATCTAGAAAATTCGGGAGTAAAAGTAAAATATTTGATTCCCGACGCTAATTTTGAAATTTCGGACGAAAAAATTGAAAATTTAATTTCAAGCGACACGGATTTTATAAGTGTTATGCATGTAAATAACGAAACCGGAATGGTGTTGCCGATTGAAAAGATAGCTGAAGTAAGAAACAAAAAGTGCCCAAATGCGATTTTTCATGTTGATGCCGTGCAAAGTTTCGGAAAATTTTTTATGGATATAAAAAGACTCGGTATTGATTTATTAAGTGTCAGCGCACATAAGGTTCACGGTCCAAAGGGTATAGGGGGGCTTTATGTTTCAAAAAGAATAAATTTGCACCCGATTTTTTTTGGCGGAAAACAGCAAAATAAAATTCGCCCGGGCACCGAACCAGTTGCGCTGATATCGGGTTTTAAAGCGGCGTTAGAATTATTGGATATTCGAAAAAATTGTGAATATGTTAGGCACCTTAATAGTTATGCAAGAAAAAGGTTTTTCAGAATGCACGATATTGTCATTAATTCTCCATTTGATTCCTCGCCTTACATATTGAATATTTCAGTTTTGGGGATTAAATCGGAAGTTTTAGTTAACTTTTTATCTGAAAACGATATTTTCGTTTCGAGTTCTTCGGCGTGTACGGGAAATGCAAAGAGTCACGTTTTAACTGCCTTAAATTTGCCGGAAGAGCGAATTGACAGCGCGATAAGAATTAGTTTTTCGATTTTTAATTCGGAGTTTGATATTGATAATTTATGTGAGGCAATAGAAAAGGCCAGAGAAACTTTGATAGTCCCAAAGAGGTTTTACTGGTGAAAAAAGAGATACTAATAAAATTTGGCGAAATTTTTTTAAAAGGTGAAAATAAAGAAAAATTTGAAAAAGCTCTTTTTGATGATATAAACCAAAAAATCGGTAAATTTGGGATTTTTAATATAAAAAAAATGGGCTCTGTTTTTGCTATTAGCGGCGAAAATATTGAAAAAATTTTGGATGTAATCAAAAAGATTTTCGGCATTGCTTCTTTTTCTGTAGCTTATAAAACTGATAAAAATATCGATGAAATAAAAAAAGCGGCGGCGGAAGAAATAAGTGAAAAGATACAAACTAAAAATATTAAATCTTTTAAAATTGAAGCCAAAAGGTCGGATAAAAGTTTTTATTTGAATTCACTCGAAATTTGCACTGAAGTTGGCGCTTTTATTTATGAAAAATTTAATCTAAAAGTTGATGTTCACAATCCGGATTTAATTATAAAAATCGAAATAAGAAATTGTGCTTATGTTTATTCGGAGAAAATCGAGGGGATGGGGGGCTTGCCTGTTGGGACGAGCGGGCTTGGCACTGTTATGATTTCCGGCGGTATAGATAGCCCTGTAGCCACATTTATGATGGCAAAACGAGGCTTAAAAATTAATGCTGTACATTTTTCTACGCCGCCGTACACCAGTGAGCGTTCGGTTGATAAAGTTAAAAGAATTCTTAAAAAAATTTCGGAGTATTCAAATAGCATAAAATTTTTTAATATTAATTTTAGTAATATCCAAAAAGAAATAAAAAAAAATTGTGCTGAAAATTTGGTGACTATAATTTCTAGGCGATTTATGAGTAAAATTGCGCAAAAAATTGCAATTTTAGAAAAAAACGGATGCTTAATAACCGGCGAAAGCTTAGGTCAAGTTGCGAGCCAGACGGTTAGCGCCATAAATTGCACAGCACACGACATTTTTTTGCCGGTTTTCAGACCTCTGATAGGTTTTGATAAATCTGAGATAATAGAAATTGCCAAAAGAATAGGTACTTTTGAGATTTCCATCGAAGATTTTGAAGATTGTTGCTCACTTTTTAGCCCCAAAAGACCGAAAATCAAGCCTATTTTGAGGTTTGTTGAAAACGACGAGCTAAAAATTAAAAATTCGGATGAATTAATAGAAAATGCAATAAAAAATTGCGGAATTTGCGAGATAAATTAATATGCCGGTTTTAAAAAAAGTTTTCTTAGGTATTACCGGAGGGGTAATATAAAATTTAAAGTTCTCTCCGGCCGATGGCCGGAGAGAGTGCCTTTTTTCAAGTGTAACTATATAAAAAACCTGCATCTTCTCCAGCGGCGCCGGAGGAAATACCGACCTTTTTTAGCAATGACATGTACACATGTACTTGAAAAAAATAACTGTTTATCATAAAATGTGTGCTTATCTGATATTGGGAGAATTAAAATGTGTGGAATTTGCGGATTTGTTGGTAAAATTGACGACGAAGTAAAAATAATAGAAAAAATGGCCAAAGTTATAACTCACAGAGGGCCGAATGATGTTAATTTTTTTGTCGATAACGATGTTGCCATGGGGTTTAGAAGGCTCAGCATCATTGATGTTTCCGAAGGCAGACAGCCGATATATAATGAAAACAATAACTTAGTTTTAACTTTTAACGGCGAAATATATAATTTTTTAGAGCTCAAACATCAGCTCGAATCTTTGGGACATAAATTTTACACTCATACGGATACCGAAGTTATAGTGCACGGGTTCGAAGAATGGGGCGAATCTGTTACTTTAAAACTCAGGGGAATGTTCGCTTTTGCAATATGGAACCGAGAAGAAAAGAGTATTTTTTTGGCAAGAGATCATTTTGGTATAAAACCCCTACATTATTGCATGTGTGAAAATAATTTTATTTATGCCTCCGAAATTAAAAGCATTTTGGAATTTCCAAAATTCGAAAAAAAGCTGAACATGAAAGCGTTTGATAATTATCTTTCATTCCAGTATGTTCCGGAGCCGGAAACTATTTTTGAAAATATTTATTGCTTGCAGCCCGGGCATTTTATGTGGTATAAAGACTCCAAAATTAAAATAAGAAAATTTTTTGAACCTATTCTTGCGCCGGATGAAACGCTTGATTTTGAAAAAACGGTTAGCAATATAGAAAACGCTGTAAAAGAATCGGTTGATGCACATAAGGTAAGCGATGTTCCGGTTGGGTGTTTCCTTTCAAGCGGGGTGGATTCGAGCTATGTTGCCTCATTTTTAACGGGTCATCAGTCATTCACCGTTGGATTCGAAGAAAATGAAAACTATAATGAAACAAAATACGCAAAAGATTTATCTGAAAAAATAGGTACTAAAAATATAAATAAAATTATCTCGGCAGATGAATACTGGGGAGCAATTAAAGATGTTCAGTATTTTATGGATCAGCCCTTGGCGGACCCTTCGTGCGTTGCGCTCTATTTTGTATGCAGACTTGCAAGAGAACATGTTACCGTTGTACTTTCGGGCGAGGGAGCGGATGAATTCTTTGGCGGATATCAAGTTTATAATCAGCCTAGAGTTTTCAAATTTTACCAAAAATTTTTAAGTCAGAGCATTCGCACATGGCTTGCAAATTTTGTTAAAAAAATTCCGTTTAAATTTAAAGGTCGAGGCTTTATAATTCGCGGCGAGAAAAAAATCGAAGATAAATTTATAGGCAACGCGAACATTTTTTCAAAAGACGAAAAAAAAGAGATTTTAAAGGACCGCGATATAGCTACTAACCCTATGAATTTTGTTAGACCTTATTATGATAAATTTAAAAAGCTCGATAGTAGCTCTAAAATGCAAAATTTAGATATTAACCTCTGGATGGTCGGTGATATTCTTTTAAAAGCTGACCGAATGAGTATGGCAAATTCGCTCGAACTCAGAGTTCCACTTTTGGATAGAAATGTTTTTGAAGTTGCCAAAACTTTGCCGTCTAAATTTAAAACTCCAAAAGAAAATACTAAATTTGCATTTAGAAAAGCTGCATCAAAATCTCTGCCCGGCGACGCTGCGCAAAAACCCAAACTCGGCTTTCCGGTACCTATCAGAGTTTGGCTAAAGGAGAAAAAATACTATGAAATTGTAAGAGAAGCATTTACCTCAAAAACTGCAAGAAAGTTTTTTATCGAAAAGAAAATTTGCACCTTGCTGCGCGAGCACTACGAAGGCAAAGAGGATTTTAGCAGAAAAATCTGGACTATATATACTTTTATAATTTGGTATGACATATACTTTGGCGAGTAACTAAAACTTTTATTCTCCGGCATCGCCGGAGGAAAATTTATCTTTTTTTAGCACCGACTTTTGAAGAAAATTTGTTGACAAATTTTTTTAGATATGATATATTTATATATGGTACTGGACTTTAAAATATTTTTGGAGGTTTTACTTATGGTTGGCAAAAAATTTTGGGTCATGCGCTAAGATAGTTTAAAAACGCAAAAACTTCAGTTTCATGGACTCAAAAAATAGTAGTATCAATTGTTTATTTTATTCAATTTTCGGCATAAACTACCTTAGGCCATAACCAAATTTTGCGCAGCGCTATGTACTTCTTTAGCAGTGTTTAGTTTGGCTCCTAAGGCTGAAGCAGTGAGCGGTATTGCGGTGTTTAGTTATATTTCCGGTGGTATTCAATCTCTTATTGGTGCGGCAGAAATAACAACAGGTGTGTTGGGAGTTACGGGCAAGGCAGCTGATATTTTAAATACAGAAGAAGAAGATAGAAAGACTGCTAATACCGTTTTTGCAGTGGTAGGCTTTGTGCTTGGAATTCCCGGTTTAATTTCCGGAGTAAATGAAATTTTAAATGGAGTAACTGCTGGGAGCAACAAAAAGAATGCTCAAGATGTGAAAGCACTAAAAAGCGATATGAAAGTAGTCAAAGAAAAACTCGGAATTACTGATAATTCTGAAGTTAAAAAATAATGCTGCTAAAAATTGTTGCTTTAAAGTAAAATTTAAGTCGTACAGTTTTAATTACTGTACGATTTTTAATATAATAAATGCATTTGAAAAAAATACATTTTTCGGAATTGAAGAGTTAAAGCGTTCTCTCCGGCCCGCCGGAGAGAAATTTATCCATTTTAAAAATTATGATTGACTTTTTATACGCTTTGATATAGAATAATAGCGATGGTTTCGGTGATATTTTTGTGATTTAAACGATGAAATGATGATTTTTTTCTACATAATCTAATTTTTGAGTATTTCTCTCCGGCGCTGCCGGAGAGAAATTTATCCGTTTTAAAAATTATGATTGACTTTTTATATGCTTTGATATAGAATAACAGCAATGGTTTCGGTGATATTTTTTTGTGATTTGAATGATAAAGTGATAATTTTTTCTACATAATCTAATTTTTGGAGGTATTTTTGAACAGGATGAACAATAGTGGAACTAAAAAGACATCAAGAGGAGTTTTATCCTCTGCGAGGTTGCGTCCTTTATCTAAAAAGTATCCGTTTAGCGCTTCGCCGCTTGTAAAACAATCGGTAAAAATAGTATTTTTGGGCGGACTTAATCAAATTGGTAAAAATATAACTGCTTTGGAGTTCGGCGAAGATATAATTTTAATAGATTGCGGCACGGCTTTTCCAGAGGTCGGAATGCCCGGAATTGACCTTGTAATCCCTGATTTTTCTTACATTGAATTAAACAAACAAAAAATAAAGGGATTGATAGTTACACATGGTCACGAAGACCACATCGGAGCAGTACCATATCTTATAAAAAAGCTGAATATTCCCATATACGCAACACCGTTTACCATAGGTTTGATAACTTACAAATTAAAAGAACACAAATTGTTCGGGAATTCGAAGCTTTTTAAATTCAGAGCAGGGCAAAATTTTAATGTTGGAATTTTTAATATCGAATTCGTTCACATAAATCACTCAATACCCGATGCCGTAGCGCTTGTTATTTCCACACCGATAGGTAAAATCGTCCACACGGGGGATTTTAAAATTGATTTTACTCCCGCAAAAGGGCAGATGATAAATCTTGCACGGTTTGCAGAGCTCGGAAAAGAAGATGTCTTGCTTCTTATGGCGGATTCCACAAATGCGGATAAGCCGGGATACACAAAAACTGAAAAAAGTATAAGCGAATCATTTGATTTTTTATTCCAAAAAGCTTGCAATAAACGGATTATAATCGCGACTTTTGCGTCGAATATCGGTAGAATTCAGCAGATAATTGATTGTGCGGTTAAAAATAATCGTAAAGTGATGTTTTCGGGCCGGAGTATGATAAACTATGTTTCGGTAGCCGCTGAACTTAATTATATAAATGCTCCTGAGGGTACAATCGTAGATATCGACAGCATCGGTAGGTTCAAAAATCAAGAAGTAGTGATAGTTACCACCGGTAGTCAAGGCGAACCTATGTCGGCGCTCAGTAAAATGGCGCATTCGGAACATCGCAAAGTTTTAGTCGGCATTAACGATTGCATTATAATATCCGCTCATCCCATTCCGGGGAACGAAAAAAGTGTTTCTAACGTTGTAAATGAACTTATGAAGCTCGGGTGCGAAGTTATTTATGAGTCAAATTACGATGTTCACGTTTCTGGGCATGCTTGCCAAGAGGAACTTAAATTAATTCAGGCACTTGTAAAACCAAAATATTTCATTCCCGTCCACGGTGAATGCAAACATTTGACAAATCACGCCAAAATAGCAAGCGAATTAGGTATTTGTGAAAGTAACACTTTAATTTGTGACGTTGGCGATATCGTAGAAGTTTCAAATTTTGGTATAAAAAAAGCAGGCAGAGCGCCATGTGAACTTGTTATGGTTGACGGAAACGGTGTTGGTGACGTTGGAAGCGTAGTTTTAAATGACAGAAGGCATTTGGGCGAAGACGGTGTTATAGTGATTGTTGCACTTGTAAAACTAAAAGAAAAAAAGATTCTTGCAGGGCCGGATATTTTTTCCCGCGGATTTGTTTATGTAAAAGAATCCGAAGAACTTATGATTGAGGCAAAAAAAGCAGCAACAAAAATAATTTTGGAGTGCTTTGAAAAGCCAAATTGTGACTGGAATATGATAAAACTAGAATTTCGAGATCTTTTTTATAAGTTTTTTTATGAAAAAACAAAAAGAAATCCACTGATATTACCAATAGTTTTGGAGGTTAAAAAATGAAATTGGTTCTCTTAAAAGATATCAAAGGTACAGGAAAATCGGGAGAAGTTATTGAAGTAAAAGATGGATTCGCAAGGTATTTGTTAAATAGTAAAAGTGCCAAAGAGGCAACTTTTGGCGCACTTGAGGAGGTAAAAGCCAAGAAAAAATCAAAAGAGCGCGAGCTGGCAATTGCCAAAGAAAACGCACAGAAAATTTTTGAAAAAATTAATAATCAAACCATAACTTTAAAAATTGCCGCAGGAATATCCGGGAAAATTCATGAAAGCATTACAAATGCTAAGATAAGTGATGCATTAAAAAAAGAATTCGACGTAGATATAGATAGGCGCAAAATTGTTCTCTCGGGTTCTGAGCACGTGATAAAAACTTTTGGAATGCATTCGGTAAATATTCAGCTCTTTACCGGAATTTCTGCAAAAGTGCTTGTGAATATTTTGGAAATTAATGAATAGGAGTATTTTATGGAAGATTTTGTAAAGAATGCAAAAGTATTGATGGATAAGGCAATAAAATTTTTGCAAGAAGAATATAAATTGATAAAAGTCGGCAGAGCCAACCCTAGGGTTTTGGACAAAGTTTTTATTGATTATTATGGCTCTAAAACTCCGGTGCATCAGTTGGTAGCTACAAGCGTTGAGGGGCGCTCGCTTGTGATAAAACCTTGGGACATCTCTCTTTTAAAAGAAATTGAAAGAGCCTTGCAGAAAGAAAATTTGGGTGTGACGCCTCAAAGCGACAGCGAAAAAATAAGAATGAATTTTCCACCGCTGAGCGAAGAAGAGCGTTTAAAAGTTTCTAAAGAAGTTTCAAAACTTGCCGAAGAAACTAAAATAACCATAAGAAACGCCCGCCGCGATGTTATTTCTAAAATAAATAATTCCAAAAAGGCAAAAGAAATAAATGACGACGATGCTAAAAAATTTGAGAAAAAAATTCAGGAATTAACTAATTCGTACAATAATAAAATAGATAGTATGTGCGAATCAAAAAGGAACGAAGTTATGGAGGTTTAGTTGGATAAAAGCTCGATAATAATCCCAAAACATGTTGCTATCATAATGGATGGCAATGGGCGTTGGGCAAAGATGCGTGGTAAAAACCGCACTTTTGGTCATTTGGAAGGCGTTAAAACTGCCGATAAAATTATTTCTTATGCCAGTAATATTGGCATAAAATTTTTGACTCTATATGTATTTTCTACCGAAAATTGGAAGCGCTCAAAAATTGAAGTCGAATTTCTTATGAAAATTTTCAAAAAAAAATTGGAAGAAGCGATTAATCGACAAAAAAGAAATATAAAATTCAGAGTAATCGGCGAAAAAAAGGGCGTTTCAAATAACATACTGAATCTAATACATACTCTCGAGGAAAAAACCAAATTAAATACAGGTATGACTTTAAATATCGCTTTTAATTATGGGGCTCAAAGTGAAATTTTAAATTCTATTAAATTAATTATTGACGATTTAAAAAACAAAAGAATGAATTACGAAAATATAAATAAAGAAAATTTTAATAATTATTTATATACTCAAAATCAGCCGGATGTTGATTTGCTTATAAGAACCGGCGGAGAATTCAGACTTTCAAATTTTTTGCTTTGGCAAGTGGCTTATGCTGAGTTATTTTTTACAAAAACTTTTTGGCCGGATTTTTCCGAAAAAGATTTAGAAAGCGCAATTTTGGAATTTAACAAAAGAGAGCGCCGTTATGGCGGAGCTGATTAAAATTGTATTATTTTTTCCAGAATCGTCAGGGAAACTATTTGCCAATTTTTGTAATGCTAAAAATAAAATTTAATTACATTTTTTAGTATTATCGAGAAATATTTTTAATTTTTCTAATAAACAAGAAAAAATGCGGCAAAAAGCCGCAACTTAAAAAATTAGTATAGTACTCTTAATTGTTGCCGGGTGTATCAGAAATAATCTGGTTCTTATCTTCGTTGTTAATGTTAAGATCGTTTTTTTCTGCGGTAACAACGCCCAAATTTTTCTTACCTTTAATAGCATCGGCTAATTCTTTAACGCCACGCGCTGCCGCGCTACCAGCTGACTCTGCAACTGTTGCGCCAAACTTAACTACTGCATCACAAGCGTCGGTCGCTGCACCTCCAACCTTATCGACTGCACTTTGGAACTCTCCGTTACCGGTTGCCTCAGCAGCAGCCTTTACAGCTCGATAGGAAACATAAATTCCAGTACCTATCAAAAAATACTTGCCGATGTCCGCCAAAAGATTGGCTTTAGCAGCAGGCGAAGTTAAAAGAGTACCACATAAAAGACTCGAAACTAAAAGTTTAGAAACTTTCATAACGAAACCTCACTTAATAAAAATTTTATTCAGTCCGCGTAAACACACGAACCATTTTAAGCATACCACATTAAAAGTAATTTGTCAACAGCAAAATCGAATTTTTTTTAAAAATTTTCATTTTTTTTGGTATTGATAAAATTGTACCGTAACAAAACTCAATATTCATCAAAATTATGAAATAATAGAGCTCCAATACTTTCTCCGGCGTTGCCGGAGAGAAAATCTACTTTCTGGCATTGCTAAAATTGCACAGTAATAAAACTCAATATCCACCAAAATTATAAAATAATAGAACTCCAATACTTTCTCCGGCGCTGCCGGAAAGGGAATCTACTTTTTGGTATTGCTAAAATTGCACCGTAATAAAACTCAATATCCATCAAAATTATGAAATAATAGAGCTCCAATACTTTCTCCGGCGTTGCCGGAGAGAAAATCTACCTAGTTTTTTTCAACATCTTTTTTTTCATTAATTATACTTATGATAATATTTTTAGCTTCCGCTGCATTGGCGCTGCCTCGGGTTTTTGCCATGACTTTGCCGATAATCGCCTGCAAAGCTTTCTCTTTACCATTTAGATAATCCTGCACAGCTTCAGGGCAAGCTTCTGTGCAATCACTGCATATTGCTTTTAAATCAAATTTTGGCGATTCCGATATAAATTTATCGATTAAATCTTTAAGGTTACCTTTGCCTTCCAGCGCACTTGAAAGTAAATTTTTAGCACTTGCCATATTTAATTTATTATCAGCAATTAAATTTACTAAATAATTTAAATCTTGAGGCGAAACTGAAATTTTAAACTCTTCTTTTTCGGTTTCGGAGCCTAAAAAGCTGAATATCTGACCGATAATCAAATTTGCAACTCTTTCGGGCGATTTACAGTTTTTTATTGCTGAATCAAAAAAATCCGAAACATTAACATATTTTACAAGTAGACTTGCAGTTTTTTCGGGTACCCCTAAACTAATATACCTTTTTTTCCTCGAATAATACATCTCAGGGAGATTTTTCTTTATTTCATCAACTTTTTCTTGCTCTAAACAAATACTTGGCAAATTAGGTTCCGGAAAGTAACCGTAATCACTTGCGTCTTCTTTTTCGCGCATGCCTTCGGTGCAATTTTTTTGTTCGTTAAATCTTCGTGTTTCCTGAATAAGCTGTCCGCCGGACTCTAAAACATCAACCTGGCGTTCATATTCATATTTTAAAGCTTTTGCAATAAACGAAATAGAGTTCATGTTCTTAATTTCGATACGCGTACCTAATTTATCGGAATTTTCAGGTTTTACAGAAATATTAACATCACATCTTATCGAGCCCTCTTGCATGCGGGCGTCCGAAACGCGGACGTACCTTGCCGTGAGCTGCAATTTTTCAATATATTCCTGAGCTTCCTCGATGCTTGAAATATCAGGTTCGCTGACTATCTCGATAAGCGGTACACCCGAACGGTTATAATCAACATAAATTCCGTCAGATTCGTTCTTAATTTTACCTGCATCTTCTTCGATATGAATATGATGGATTCTTATTTTCTTACCGCTGTCGAGCTCAACAAAACCAGGGCCGCAAAGGGGCAAATCGTTTTGCGAAATTTGATAAGCCTTGGCTAAATCAGGATAAAAATAACATTTGCGCTCCATTTTGGAAAACAAATTAATCTTGCAGTTAAGCGCTAATCCCATTTTGATTGCGTAAATAACTGCTTCTCTATTTAAAGCTGGCAAAGTACCCGGTGCGCCTATGCAAATGGGGCAGCAGTTCGAGTTGGGTTCAGAGCCGAATTTTACTTTACATGGGCAAAACAATTTTTCTTTGGTTGATAATTCTATGTGAGTTTCGAACCCACAAACAAGATTATATTTCAAATTGAACTCCTCCAATTATTTTTGCAAAAAAATTCTCTTTTTCGTATTTATAGGCAACTCTGAATAAAAGATCTTCGGACCAGCATTTGGACATAATCTGCATACCAATCGGCAAATTATTTGAATCATAACCGCACGGGATCGAAAGCGCCGGAATCTCGGCAATATTTGCATTGACAACGCAGATATCAGCTAGCTGCATCTTCACCGGGTCATCGCCGGCATAATTAAACCCAAATGCCGTCGTTGGCGATGTAGGAGTTATTAAAATATCAAATTCTTCAAATTTTTCGGCAACCTTGTCGGTTATCAGCTTTTTAACCCCCAAAGATTTTTTATAAAGTGCATCATGATAACCTGTGTTTAAAACATAAGAGCCGAGTATAATTCTGCGTTTAACTTCATCTCCGAGCGCTTTGGACCTTGTTTTTGCCATTAAATCATTAACATCCGAATACTCGCCTTTGTATTTATAACCGTACCGAATACCGTCAAAACACGCCATATTGGAAGCCGTTTCAGCTCTGCCTAAAACGCAGTAAACGGGCATTGAAAGATCGAACTCCGGAAAAGCAAAATAAGTAATTTTTGCCCCGAATTTTTCGTAAAATTTTGCAGCTTTTTCAACTGCATCATAAACTTCTTTATCAGAACCTTCAAAACAATTCGTAGGAATTCCTATTTTTAAGCCTTCAATAGAATCATCAAGTGAATTAAACGTCTTTTTACGTTCAATTTTGCTAGAAGTTTCATCTTTTGGGTCATGAGCTGCTAAACAATCATAAACTATCGAATTATCCTCGACCGTTAAAGTAAGCGGTCCGGCTTGCTCTAAACTCGAGGCCAGCGGAATAATGCCGTATCTAGATATCGCACCATAAGTAGGCTTTAAACCGACAATTCCGCAAAACGCCGCAGGTTGTCTTATTGAACCTCCGGTATCGTGCCCAATTGCAAATGCAGCAAGCCCTGATGCTACCGAAGCACACGCACCTCCAGAACTTCCTCCCGGAACTTTTGTTTTGTCGTGAGGATTTTTAACCGGACCAAAATACGAAGTTTCATTGGAAGAACCCATTGCAAACTGGTCTTGGTTGTTTTTGCCGAGCAAAACACAGCCCTGATTTTTTAAAATTTCATAAACCGTAGCATTATAAATAGGCACATAATTTTCGAGCATTTTGGAACCGCAAGTAGTTAAAATGCCTTTAGTGGAAAAATTATCTTTAAGCGACATCGGCACGCCCTCTAAAAGGCCTATTTTTTCGCCTTTATTAATTTTTTCATCAACTTTTTTAGCGCTTTCGAGTGCCTGCTCTTTGGTAACAGTTATAAAAGCATTCAAATCACTTTTTTCGATTTCGCGCAAATACCAGCTTGTGAGCTCTAAGCACGAAACTTTTTTCGCAACAAGAGCATCGTGAATTTTACGTATAAGCCCTTTATTTTTACTCATAAAACTCCTCCAATTAATACTTTTTTATGAAAAAAAAGCCATTTTTGTTTATTCCTCCGCTAAGTATCTCATCACGAGTACACGCATCATATTCAGGTTTTTCATAATCTTGATGAATATTAATCTTACTGTTGTTGTATATTTTATCGTTTTCATATTCCTCGACTTTGGCGGTCAACTTCATGATATTTTCCATATCTTTTAAAAGTCCCATGATTTCATCTTCTGAAAACTCGAGTCTTGAAAGTTTTGCAAGCCTTAAAATTTCATCCTTGCTAATTTTACTAGCCAAAATAAGTACCTCCTAAAATAAAATAAGTAGTTCGATATTTTAAAAAGAACTAAAAAATAAATCAATCAAAAAAATGATTAATCTCTTATTTTTACGTGAATTTCTCTTAATTGTTCTTCTGTAACAAAATTTGGCGCACCGAGCAATAAATCCTGAGCATTACTGTTCATCGGGAATGCCACCACCTCGCGAATATTTTCGGAGCCTGTTAAAAGCATTAACATTCTGTCAAATCCGGGCGCCATGCCTGCATGCGGCGGAGCTCCGTAACACAAAGCATTGTAAAGCGACGGAAACTTTGAAATAACTTCTTCTTTTGAATATCCCGCGATTTCAAATGCTTTTAATAAAATTTCGGGGTCATGATTCCTGACCGCGCCCGATGAAAGTTCCACACCGTTACATACTATATCATATTGATATGCTAAAATTTTTAAAGGGTTACAATTTAAAAGCGCTTCCATTCCGCCCTGAGGCATCGAAAATGGATTGTGAGTGAAAATAATTTTGCCGTCTTCATCTTTTTCATACATGTTAAAATCAGTAATATAACAAAATTCAAAAGAATTTTTGTCTATTAAATCAAGTTCTTCGGCAAGTTTTTTTCTGATTTCACCCGCAAATTTTTGCGCATTTAATTTATTACCGTCTGAGATAAAAAATACCGCGCAATTTGGATTTACTTTTGTAATTTCTAAAAACTCTTGTCTTTTATTATTCGGAATAAATTTATTGATCGGACCTGATGGCTCAAAATTTTCGTTAAATTTAATATAGCCGAGCCCTTGCATACCAATACTTTGTGCAAATTCGTTCATTTTATCAAAAAATTTTCTCGGCGATTTATTTGCACTTTCAACTGTTATAGCTTTTACAAATTTACCATCAAACGCCGCAAAACCCGAACCTAAAAATATATTACTCAAATCAACTATAAAAAGTTTATTTCTTAAATCCGGCTTATCTGTGCCATATTTTTCCATAGAATCTTCATAAGTGATTCTCGGGAACGGAATTTGAGTAATTTTTTTGCCACTACCAAATTTTTCGAATAAAGAATATAAAATTTCTTCACCTATTTTAAAAACGTCTTCTTGCTCGGCAAACGCCATTTCAAAATCCAGTTGATAAAATTCACCCGGAGCCCTGTCGGCTCTTGAGTCTTCATCCCGAAAACATGGAGCAATTTGAAAATATTTATCAAATCCAGATACCATTAATATTTGTTTAAAAATTTGCGGAGCTTGCGGAAGAGCGTAAAATTTGCCTTTGTATTTTCTGCTGGGGACCAGATAATCTCTGGCGCCTTCGGGCGAAGAAGCAGATAAAATCGGAGTTTGAACTTCAATAAAACCTAAATCATGCATTTTATTTCTTAGAAAATGCAAAATCTCAGAACGCAACTTTATAATTTTACTATTTAAATTATTTCGCAAATCCAAAAATCTATATTTAAGCCGCAATTCTTCTTTAACTTCGCGCGAATCGTTGACTTCGAACGGAAGTGGAGCGCATTTGCCTAAAACTTTGATGTTAGAAATTTCAAGTTCATATTCGCCTGTTTTAATTTTTTTATTGATTAATTCAGGTGCTCTTTTTTTTAACACGCCTTCTGCACAAACAGTGCTTTCTTTTGAAATATTTTTTAATTTATCTTCGTGCCCGACGATTTGCAAAATTCCCGAATCATCCCTGAGGTCAATGAACTCAACACCGCCGTGATCTCGAATGCTCGAAACCCAACCTGCAACTTTAATAGTTTTTCCAACCAATTTTTCATTAATTTCGGCACATTTATAATCTCTGTACATAATCTAGCTCCGTTTGAAATTTTTAATGACTTTTAGCCTTGAAAATTCTTCGCGTTCTTTTTCCTCCAAAGCGTCGCCGATGAACTTAACGGCATGGCTAAACTTGGGAATAATGGAATTTTTAAGGGCATTTGCGCGCTTTTTAGTTTTTTTAATGACTCTTGCGAGCCTGTAAATACTGTTTTCGATTTCGGCGTAACGAATTGTAAGGTTTAAAACTTCTTTAAATTTTAAATAAGTTTCGTCCAAATACGAATTCGAATCATGCAAGCCGAATGGAGGCTTATTGTCTTTTGATTCAGAAAATTCAAAAATAGGGATTTCCACACCCATAACGCTCCTGAACGATACATTAAGATTATCACGAATTGGAACTGACATAGAAATTTCCTGACAATTTTTCATCGAAACATTTGCCTGCTGCAGTGCAGAATACGCTTCGGCATAAATTTTATCAATTTTTTTCATTATTTCATCTGCACGACCAACAAGTGCCATGAGCTCTTTTATCAATATATTTTGCTTTTTGTCGAGGAGTGAAAATCCTGTTTTTGCAAACGCTAAATAATTTTTTGAAGAAAGCAAATTGCCCTTTGTGGGAGTGAATTTTGAGTCCATTTTATCACCTCAAGGCTTAATTTTATATCATATACAAACAAATCGCAACAATATTTGAAAATCGGCAGTAGATTCCTTTCGAAACTCAAAAAATAATTTAATAGCGTTCTCTCCGGCACAGCCGGAGGAAATATCTATCTTTTTTTAGCAATGCCTAAAAATCACTCCTTATTTGTATTATATTTTAAATTTTTTCTAAATCTTTGTTTAAGTTTTTAAGAATTATTTTTTCTTGTCTAAAGTGCTTTATCATAAAATTACTTTTAAGATTATATTCAAGCCATTCTTCATCGTAACTAAAACGGCAACCACAACAAATTTTATGTTCATAAAAATTTTTCCCATTTAAAAATTTTTTCCACTGATTTATTGCATCTACAGTTTTATCAAAATTTTCTTCTAATTCTAAAATAAATAATTTTTGAATATCTAATATTTCTTTTATTTTACTTGATAGACTGCCTTTTGACATATCATATAATTTATTAGTTTCGTTAAATTGTTTAATCAAATTATCGATTTTATATTCATGATTAAAATTAATTTTTTGCCCATTAATGAATCTATAACTATTCAATTTATTAACTAATTCTTGAATAATTTCTAATAATTCTTTTTTAAATTTTTCGGCTTTTTCATCATTTTTTTCTTTGCCAAAAAATTTTTTTACAATATCAACAGAACCACCCATTATATGGCTTTGTCTTCTTCCTGCCCAAACACTTTTTCTAAATTTGTCAAATCCTTCGGTATTTTCAAGCTCTTTAAACCAATCGTCTATACGTAATTTAATTCTGTGCAAAGAACTATAGCAATTCAAAAAATTTTCTGTCACTTGTGATATATCTTCATTAAGTTTAAGACATTTTTGTATGATTTGTTTTTCATCTACATTTTGATTTTCATCGATTGATTGGCAAATATCAGTATTTTCTTTTTCATTTGATTGTACTGCTCTCGCTTTCATGCTTGCGCTAAAAATCATAGTTAAAATTAACAATTTTGACATATTTTTTTTTCTATTCATAAAAATCACTCCTTATATTGCATTTTAAAAGTTGTATGTATAAAATTATATCGTAGTGTTTTTAATTTGTCAATACTTTTTAAAATTTAATGCAAATTTTATTCCGACATTGCCGGAAAAATTATTTGATTCTCTGTTTGTATTTTTATTACCAAAAGGAAAATTATGATATATAGTCTAAACGGAATTTTATCTAATCTTGAAGATGATTTTTTTGTTGTAAAATGTGCAGGGATTGGTTTTAAGTGTAAATCTGATTTAAAAACACTTTCGCATCTTAAAAACTCTTTAGGGGAAGAAATTAATGTTTTTACGATTCTTAACATACGCGAAAATGCATGGGATTTATTCGGATTTAATGATAAAATTCATGTTGAGTGTTTTAAAATGCTCACAAGCGTCACAGGAGTCGGCCCTAAAATTGCTTTGGCTATTTTCTCCGAGTTCTTGCCTGATGAAATTTTTTCGATGATTCTTATGAATAATGTGAATAATTTCACTATGGCTTCCGGGGTCGGAGAAAAGATGGCAAAGAGAATCGTTTTGGAACTTAAAGAAAAAATTAAAAAATTGCCTTTTTCTGAACAAATTTCTGAACAAAAAGGAGATAATAATAAATCTAAAGCGATAAGCGCACTCGAGGTTCTGGGTTATTCCGCCAAAGAAGTTGCGCCTGTTCTAGAAAAACTCGATGGCTCGGCTCCTACAGAAGAATTAATAAAACAAGCATTAAAAAACATGGGAGGGCAGCGTGGATAAACTTTCCAGAATTATAACGCCAAATCAGAGCTTAGAAGACTCTGATATAGAAAATCCGTTAAGACCCCGAAAGCTCAGCGATTATATAGGTCAGGAAAAAGTAAAAAAAAAACTTAAAAATTTTTATCGAAGCCGCAAAGCTGCGCCGGGAGCCCTTAGACCATGTTTTATTATACGGACCTCCCGGGCTTGGTAAAACTACACTTGCGATGATAATAGCAAACGAGATGGAAGTCAGCATAAAAATAACTTCCGGACCTGCAATAGAGCGTCCGGGAGACTTAGCTTCGATGCTTACAAATTTGCAGCCGGAAAGCGTTTTATTTATCGATGAAATCCACCGAATCTCAAGGCAAGTTGAAGAAGTTTTGTATCCTGCAATGGAAGATTTTTCAATCGATATAGTAACCGGAAAAGGGCAAATGGCATCATCTTATCATCTTCCACTTTCAAAGTTCACATTGGTCGGAGCAACTACCAGAATTGGGCAGCTTGGCTCGCCTCTGAGGGATCGGTTTGGTGTGATACTCAGGTTAGATCTTTATAATCCCGCGGAACTTAGAAAAATAATTTTAAGAAGTGCTAAAATTTTAAATATTAATATAACAGATGAAGGAGCTTGCGAAATTGCGGGTCGCTCGAGGGGTACTCCTCGAATTGCCAACAGGCTTTTAAAGCGTGTGCGAGATTTTGCTCAAGTAATTTCTGGCGGAGAAATAACACCGGAAATTGCTAAACATGCTCTAAATTCATTGGAAATTGATAATTTAGGTTTAGATTCGAATGATAAAAAGCTTTTAAAAACAATAATATTAAACTACAGCGGCGGTCCTGTGGGGCTCGAAACTCTTGCAGCGATTATTGGAGAAGAATCGGTTACAATTGAGGATGTTTACGAGCCGTATCTTATGCAAATAGGTTTTTTAAACAGGACTCCGCGCGGCAGAGTTGCTACAAAACTTGCTTATAAACATTTAAATTTAAATTTTGATAAAAATAATCAGCTAATATTTTAAAAATATAATTACTCTCAAAAATTTAAAATTAAATCAAAGGTAATCTCTCCGGCACAGCCAGAGAGAATGTATATTACTGGTTTCGAAAGAAGTCTTATATTTCTGAATATTTAACACACTCTTTTTCCCAGTTCCCATTGTCCTTTAAACTTTCAAACCACCAACCGCATTTTGGGCAGCCATGAACATCACGCGGAGAACAGGTTATTACTTTATCCCATTCATTTTGGCATATAGTACAGTTAAAATGGTATTTTTTCTCCTTTTTATCATTTTTAATTGAAACGATGTTATTAATACCATTCATTATTCCGGATAACCCTAAAATGCCGCTTGCAGCTATGATAATTAAGTCATCATTTTTTACTTCTGTTCCTCCATCTATTTCATTTATTATTTTAGAACCTTTAAATGCTGCAAGTATTAATCCACCTGCGCCTTGTATAAATGAGAATATGCTGGAAGTAACAGCCATGCCTGTTGCCTGCGTTTTGGTAGCAGAAGATAAAATCGTAAGTACGGATAAAACGGATAAAAATGAACAAACTTTTTTTTTGCTTATCATAAACAAAACCTCCAAAAAGTGTTTTATAAAGTCTCTTGAATCATAATGGTTCAATTATTTTAATTATAATTATCCAAAATAATTTGTCAATAGTTTTATCTTAAAATCAAAAAAATAAATTAAAATTATAAATAAAATAGACTTCTTTCGAAACCTGCAATATGTATCCTCTCCGGCGTCGCGGAGAAAGCACTTTCGATTTAATTTTTAAATTTTTAAAAAAATCGATTGTAAATATGTAAATACCGGAAGAATCACAGATTTTAGGTTCAAAAACCAAACAAAATATAGTATAATAAAACGTGAAAAAATTAATTAAACTCAAGGAGGAAAGCAATGGCCTATTTTTTGAATAGCGATTTTAGAAACAACGAATTTGAATTAGTCTCGAATGATAAATATTTTGTGGACAAGACAAAAATGATAGAAAAAACTAATGAGCTGATAAACATAAAAGACAGATTTCTGTGCATAACCAGACCTCGCAGATTTGGGAAAACCATAAATGCCATGATGCTTGCTTCGTATTACTCCAAAAATGCAAATTTTAAAAATTTATTCGATAAGCTTGAAATAAGTAAAAGCTCGTCGTATTTGCAGCATCTTAACAAGCATAATGTTATTTATATGACTCTAAATCAAATTCCCAGTCCAAATTGCACTTATAAAGAGTTCATAAATGGTTACACGGATGATTTAATTAATGATTTGCAGGAAATTTTTCCTAATGTTCAGATAAAAAATACAAATCCGATTTATAAAATACTCGCTCAAGTTTACAGTCAAACGGGCCAAGGGTTTATATTCATAATAGACGAATGGGACTATATTTTTAACAATAATTTGTTTTCAGAGGGTGAACGAAAGAAATTTTTGGAATTTTTAAGGGATTTATTGAAAGATAAACCATATGTGGAACTTGCATATATGACTGGAGTCCTGCCGATAGCAAAATATTCTGCAGGTTCGGCGCTTAATATGTTCAAAGAGTACAATATTTTAAACGATAAAAAATATGATAAATACTTTGGATTTACATTTGACGAAACAAAAGCGTTGTGCAAAAAACAGAATATAGTAACTTTTGAAGAATTAACCAGTTGGTACGATGGCTATAAGACTTGTTCGGGATTGGATGTATTCAATCCGAGATCGGTGGTCTATGCGCTCAGCGACGGCGTGTGCCAAAGCTACTGGACAAACACCGGTCCAATGGATGAAATTATATATTATATAAATAATGATATTGATGCCGTAAAAAACGATGTAATTCAAATGGTTTCTGGCATTCCGCTCGATATAAAATTAAAAGGCTATGGGGCAGAACGAAAAGAACTCAATACAAAAAATCAGATATTTTCTGCAATGGCAGTTTATGGATTTTTAAGTTATCACGATGAAACTCTGGAAATCCCGAACAAAGAATTAAGAATAAAATTCGATGAAGCTTTAGAAGACAAATCAATGGGAGCGGTTTCTGAATTGGTTTTAAAATCTAATCAAATGCTCAAAGCAACGCTCAGAAAAGATACCGAAACTATGGAAAAATTAATTCAAGAAGCTCATGATATTAATATTCCAATTATCAAATATAACGATGAAAATTCTTTGGCATGTGTTATAACGCTTGTGTATTTAAGTGCGAGAAGTAAATACAAAATTGTCAGAGAAATGGAAGCAGGAGCCGGAAGAGCAGACTTTATTTTTTACCCGAATGACAAATCAAAACCTGCATTTATACTCGAACTTAAAAAAAATTCCAGTCCTGAAGAAGCTTTAAAACAAATTAAAGAAAAAAGATATGCTGATTCTCTAAAAAACTACACAGGTCAAAAGCTTGCTATTGGAATTTCCTATGATTCAAAACTTAAAAATCATAAAATTAAAATCGAAGATATAGGTTAATAAGTTGAAAAAAATCAAATTATGTGATATAATCAAAATATAAATCTTAAAAAGAAAGTGTTTTATATGAAAAAAAGACGTTTAGCAGCGATTTTATTAAGTTTGCTCAGTTTTAATGCACTAAATTCATCTAAATTAAGTTTAAATTTATTACCTACGCAATCTTGTTCAGCTGAGCAAATTATAAAAAGACCGTTAGTTATTTGTGTTATGGGCGAAAATAAAGAATACAACAATGCGGTTGCAAGTTTGGTGTTAGAAAATGACACCAACGCAAGGCTTAAAGATATTACAATAACTGATTTTGACTCAATGCAGCTTTATACAGCAAAAAATAATCCTAATTTAAAAGTTGCAGTCATAACTTATGACCCAAAGATTGATGATTTTAACCAAATAGAATCGGTTTTCAAAAACAAGTTTGATTGTATGGACATTATCATTCATATCAGCGATAAAGAAACATTTACGTATGAAAAAATAAAGAAATTTTATGATATGTTCAATGAAGCTTGGGTTGGAAAAGATGTTTATAAGACGATGATGTATCATCCAATAAGCTGTAGGTATGGATTATGGGATCATTTACTTGCAAAGGACAAACATCATTCACCAAGGACTATGTTTTTCACTTACAATGAGAAAGTATTGGGATTAAAAAAGAACAAAGAATTTTTAGATTCACTTGAGGTTTATGTAGGGCGTATGCCTGACAGTAGATCAGTTATTGCGATTAATTTAAATAACGATACCACATTATGTATTTTTGAATCTTTAATCAGTGAGGTTACTAATGATTTTTCAAAAATAAGAACTTTGCAAAATATACAGAAACTGGAGAATTCGGACGAACTAGAAAAAACTGTGGCAAAAGAACAGCAAGAAAATGCAAAAATGTCGTCTAAGCAAATAGGCTTAATATGCAGCCTTGCAGGAATTGGTGCAATAAGCGCAGCCGTTGCCGGAGTTTTAATAAAAAAGAAGTTGAGCGCAAAACCAAAAATTACAAAACCGGAAGTTAAAAATAAAGAAACAAAAAATTTAAAAAATAACAAATTATTAACTTAGTTTTATTTTCCAAATCAAAACTCCCATAGGAGGAAAAAATAATGACATATTTTTTGAACGGTATCACACCGATAAATCAATTTACGAAAACGACAAAAGAAAAATATTTTGTGGATAAATCGGCACTTATTGGTAAAATGAATGAATTAGTAGGAACTGCGTCGCAATATATATGCATAACCCGACCTCGCAGATTTGGGAAGACCATAAATGCTATGATGCTTGCTTGCTATTATTCCAAAAATGCAAATTTTAAAAATTTGTTTGATAAACTTGAAATAAGTAAAAGTCCGTCGTATTTGGAGCACCTGAATAAGCATAATGTTATTTATATGACTCTAAATCAAATTCCCAGTCCAAATTGTACTTATAAAGAGTTCATAAGTGGTTACGCAGACGATCTAATTAATGATTTGCAGGAAATTTTTCCTAATGTTCAGATAAAAAATACAAATCCAATTTATAAAATACTCACTCAAGTTTACAATCAAATCGGCCAAGGGTTTATATTCATAATAGACGAATGGGACTATATTTTTAACAATAATTTGTTTTCAGAGGGTGAACGAAAGAAATTTTTGGAATTTTTAAGG
>JAFSLT010000011.1 GCA_017448285.1 Clostridia bacterium | reverse complement strand
TTGCATTTTCTCATTCCCGTGTACAATGGTTCTATCTCTTTCCACTGTCTATCTGTCAGATCGCTCGGGTACGACTTCCTATTTTCTTTTTGCATAATTCCTATTTTATCACTTCTATCTTATTTTGTGAATACGGGTTCTAATCTCCAATTGAAACAATATTTCCTTCGAACGAAATACTTTTCACAAATCTTTTTAAGTGTTTAAATTTACCAAAAAAATTTCTATTTATTTCGTAACAACCTTTGCCTTTAATTGTTAAGTGGCAATTGTTAAGGTAAATTTTAATATTGTCTCTATTAATACCAACAAGTGAATTTTCTGGCGATATTTTTTTAACAGATTCAACTTTATCAAAATTACAAAGTAAAACTAAAAATAAACTCAAGACATTTAAAATGATTTTATAAAAATTCATAAAAATACCCCTAAAAATTAAAACTAAGCATTAAAAATTACCCGCAGACATTATTTTGCACTATATTATATCAATTTCGAAAAGTCAATATTTTTTGAAGTATTTTGAATAAATAATAGCTTGAAAAACATATGATATGGAAGAATCCGAACATTGGAGGAATATATGACCCGGTTTGCTCCCGAAGGTTACAGAATAAATTCTTATGAAAACAAAAATGCTCTTGAAAATGAAAATTCTTTAATTCAAGCCAAGTATTTGGGCAAAATATTAGAAGCTAAAGCAATTTTGTGCGACAGTAACCATAATTTAATTGTTGACCTTGGTTTTATTCAAGGTATTATCCCGCGCGAAGAAACAGCAATCGGAATTTATGAAGGAAGCGTTAAAGATATAGCGATAATATCAAGGGTAAATAAGCCTGTTTGTTTTGTAATAACTAATTTTGAAAAAGATGGCGATAAAATAAAAAAAGCGATTTTATCGCGCCGAATTGCTCAGGAAATTTGTTTTGAAAACAAAATATCCAAACTTTCGCCCGGAGATATTATTGATGCAACCGTAACGCATATGGAAAATTTTGGAGCGTTTGTTGATATAGGATGCGGTATAGTTTCGTTTTTACCTATAGATATGATTTCGGTCTCGAGAATAAATCACCCTAATGAAAGATTTAAAAACGGAATGAAAATAAAAGTTATAGTAAAATCTGTTATTGATAACAGAGTCAATTTAACTCATAAAGAACTTTTAGGTACATGGGAAGAAAATGCGAATAGTTTTAGCATAGGCGAAACCGTAACCGGCATTGTAAGGTCGATAGAAAATTACGGCATATTCGTCGAGCTCACTCCAAATTTGGCAGGCCTTGCCGAACCTAAAGAAGGAATATTCGAAGGTCAGCAAATAAGCGTTTATATTAAAAATATAATTCCCGACAAAATGAAAGTAAAACTTGTTATAATAGAAACTTTTGACACTAAAAATAAAGTTAAAAATCCAAAATATTTTATAAATGAGTCCCATATCGATAAGTTTATATATTCGCCAACTGCATGTAAACGAATTATTGAAACCGATTTTACTAAAAATTTAGTTAACGTATAAAATAGCGCAATTTCTTGAAGAATTTAGGTTCTGTTAACACGAAATAAAAAATCAAAAATGAAAGCAAAGTAAATAAAGAAAAGAAAAATAGAATCGAGTTTGTTATAACGAGTAAAAATACATCTAAAACGTTTGATTTTTCGAAAAAGGCGTTCGGCTTTGTTACACGATTTATACTTTCTCTTTAATTTCTATTTTAATTAAAAGATTAATAAATTAGATTTCTTTCGAAACTGGTAACAGATATTCCCGACGGCGACGCCGGAGAGGGTATTTATGATTTAATTTTTAAGTTTCGAAAGAAGTCTATTATCGCATGCTTTTTGGACTTGACCTTTCAAATTATTTTTTTATAATAAGTAAATCACGATTGCGAGGTGAATAATTTGATTTCGGCAGGAGATTTTAGAAATGGAGTGACTTTTGAGCTTGACGGTAAAGTTTTTACAATCGTTGAATTTCAGCATGTTAAGCCCGGCAAGGGTTCGGCGTTTGTTAGAGTAAAGATGAAAGATGTTGTTTCAGGCAGCGTTCTTGAGCGCACTTTTAATCCGAACGAAAAGGTTCAGGAAGCTTTTATCGAGCGCAAAAATATGCAGTATCTTTATAAAGACGGAAATTTATACTACTTTATGGACTTGGAAACTTATGAGCAGATTCCGATTAGCAGTTCGGTACTTTCGGATAATTTTAAATTTGTTAAAGAAAATATGGAATGCAAAGTACAGTCTTATAAAGGCAGCGTTTTTGGCGTCGAGCCGCCTATATTTGTGGTACTTGAAGTTACAAAAACTGAGCCGGGCGTTAGAGGAGATACTTCGACCAATGTTATGAAGCCTGCGATTGTTGAAACAGGTGCTTCGGTTAGAATTCCTCTTTTTGTCAATCAAGGCGAAAAAATTAAAATTGATACCCGTACGGGTGAATATTTAGAAAGAGCATAAAAAATTTAAAGGAGTATTGATATGCAAGAAAAAGCAGCTTTTTTAGAAGGTTTTATAAAGGGTTTATCAATGGATAAAAATTCCGATTACAGCAAAGCCATAAAAGAAATTGTCAATTGTATTTCGGAGATTGCAGACGAAATTGATGATTTGAACGAACGCGTTGATATTTTGGAAGAAGAAATGTGTGATATAAATGATATGCTGGATGAGTGCTCGTGTAATTGTGGCGATGATTGCTGCTACACGGTTAAGTGCGAAAAGTGCGGAACTGAAAATAATTTGACACATGAACATATAAAAAATTGTGATTGCAACTGTAAATGCCAAAATTGTGGCTGCGATTTGAAAATTGATGATTGCAAATGCTGCGATGAAGACTGCGAATGTGAAGATTAAATCAAAATCAATAATTTATAGAAAGATTTTCTCCGGCAACGCCGGAGGAAATAAAGTTATTAAACTATAAAAGTTTATTTGACGATGTTTGCAAAAAATTATATACTATGATATAATATTCAAAGCACAAGCACAGTTGAGGGAGGTGTAGTTTTTTATGATTGAACAAAAATGATAGAACTGTGTGATGATTTTAATTATATAATGAAAAATAAATGGAGGTAATTTTTATGAACAAATTTAATAAATCAAATATAGCATTGTTATTGGCTTTAACATCAGTTTTTACGGGAAATAACAAAAGTAACGCATCACTAGTTGGGGATATTTGTGACATTACTGCTGTTGCTACGAGCAATGTTTCAGCAGGTTTAGCGATGAAGAGCAAAAGCACGGCCGGAACCGTTGTGGCTACAGTATCAGCAATTGGCTTGCCGATTATCTTTTTTACCGGTGGTTATTTTTGGAATCAAAAAGTGAAAAGAGACAAGTTGGCTGATTCTATTATTTCTTCACTCAGAAACAAGGGTAAGTTGACAAATATAAGAAAATCACTTGAAAAATCCAAAGTTGAGCTCGATAAGATGTTAAAACAAAGCAGTATAGCATTCAACGGAAAGGATATTGAAATAGTGACATACAATCCAGAAGCTTTTAATGAGGAAATGGTGGAAAATTATCGTAATAATTTGTTTTCTGGATTAGTAGAATTATTGAGTGAAACTAAAAATCAAACCAATAACAAAGTTATTGAAGAGAAAGCTGAAAACTTTTATTATGATAATATGAAAAATTTGCCAGGTGTTGAGTTTAATACCCAACTAAATCTTGATTTGCAGCAAAAAATTTTAATACCAGAAGCTCTAAATACTCTTATTCAAAGTTGTGGTTCAGCAGTTGATGCTTTAAATAAAGATTATAATTTCCATCAGGTGTGTCGTAATTCAGGTGTACCGCTTAGTATTAGCGTTTGTAAGAATGAGCAAGGAAAGTTGTCATCTGTTTATTCTATGAATTTCGATATCACAGATTCTCTGAGTTATTCTAATAGGCATAATATTTGCTTTAGGATGAGTGATAAGTTTGAACTTTTGATTGACGGGCATAGTTATGATATTGATAAAATGCTTAAAAAATGATGAACGTTATCGAGTTTGTCATAACGAGTAAAAATCTGTCAAAATTCCAAGGAATTTTTCGATTAGATTTAGGTTAACTCCTCTCCAGCGCTGCCGGAGAGAGCATTTATTTCATTTCTATCCCGACCGAAGCATTGTGTTCAATCATAATTAATATGATAATTCTGAAACTTTAAAAAGTAAAGTCTTTTATAAAGTATTACGCTAAAAAAGTAAACATAAATTCTCTCCGGCGCCGCCGGAGTGAATACTTTCGATTTAATTTTTAAGTTTCGAAAGAAGTTTAATTTAATCTTTATTTATTTTTGATTTTCTTTTTAATTTATTAAAAATCAACACCGATGGAATTAAAATTAAGAAAATTAAAACAGAAATTTTTGCAATTAATCCGGAATTAATTGCTTGGTCAAAATTTTCTTTTGTGGGATTAATTAAGAAATTTTTGCCATTATTGCTATTTTTATCATCATTTGGTATTAAGCTTTCATTATTGTCATTCTTTTGTTTTTCCTCTGGCTCTTTTTTTTGATCATCGGG
>JAFSLT010000010.1 GCA_017448285.1 Clostridia bacterium | reverse complement strand
GGAGAAAATATTTATCTTTTTTAGCAATGCCCTTTAAATACATCTGATGTATTATATAGTGAAATAATATACCGGGAGAAAAAATATGTTTTTAAAACTTGAAAAAGCCGAAGAAAAATATAAAAGTTTAAACGATCAACTTTTAAACATCGACATTTCAAAAGATTTTAGCTTGCAAAAATCGATTATGAAAGAACTAAAACATTTGGAACCCATAATTGAAAAATTCAGAGAATACAAAAAGATCAATAAAGAACTCGAAGATTGCAAAGAAATTTTGTCAAGTTCAGAACAGGAATTAAAAGAAATGGCTGAAATAGAAATTAAATATTTAAATGAAAAAATTGAAAAAACTCAAGAAGAATTAAAAATTTTATTGCTACCAAAAGACCCAAACGACGATAAAAACGTGATAATAGAAATACGGGGCGGAGCCGGCGGCGACGAAGCGGCACTTTTTGCGGCAAATCTTTTCAGAATGTACACTATGCACGCCCAAAAAAAGCGCTGGAAAATCGAAATTTTAAACAGCAACGAAACAGGTCTTGGCGGATTTAAAGAAATTTCGTTTATGATTTCGGGCGAGGGAGCATATTCAGAATTTAAGTTTGAAAGTGGCGTTCACAGGGTTCAAAGGGTGCCTGAAACCGAATCGCAAGGGCGCATTCATACCTCAACTGTTACAGTTGCGGTTCTGCCCGAAGCCGAAGAGGTCGAGATTGATATTAATCCTTCCGACCTTCAGATTGATACTTATCGGGCAAGCGGAGCCGGCGGCCAACATGTAAATACAACAGATTCCGCCATAAGAATTACGCATATTCCAACCGGGGTTGTGGTTGAGTGCCAAGATGAAAGGAGCCAACATAAAAATAAGGATAAAGCGATGAAAGTTTTAAGATCTCGCCTTTTAGATGCTAAAAAGCGTGAGCAGGCTGAAAATATGGACGCCAAACGAAAAAGCCAAGTTGGGACCGGCGACCGCTCAGAGAGAATTCGAACATATAATTTCCCTCAAAATAGAGTGACAGACCACAGAATAAGTGCTAATTTTCATTGTTTAGATAGCATTTTGGAAGGCAATATGGAAAAACTCATCGAAGCTTTAAAAATTGCCGAAAAAACAAACTTATTGGCGGAAAATATTTAAAAAATTTAGTTATTTTAAAAATATTTTCAAAACATTGCTAAAAAAATAGATATTTTCCCGGCAGCGCGTAGAGAGTGCTTCCAGTTTAATTTTTAAGTTTCGAAAAAAATCTATTTGTGCTGACAGTAAGTTTCAAGGAATTAACAAGTTTCATGAAAATTCTGAAATTCCAAAAAAGAGATTTAAAAATCAAAAATTAACTCTTTTCCTCCATTTGTAATTTTGATCTCATGTTTTAGCTTTGAAGGAAGTCTACTCTTTCATTTGGAAAACTTTTTTCTTCGAAAGTTTCGGCATACTTTTTTATCCAATGTATGTAGTGTGTATTCATGCTTATCCATATATTTGCATTTTTTATTATAATGAATTTTTTGCAAAATTTGCATAAATTTTTTCAATTGTGTTATCAAGATTATTCCTTATGATTTCTATTATTTGCTTTTTCGTTTTTGTTCTCAATGTATTTTTATTTACAGTAATACTCAATGAATCCAATAAGTTTATTAAAATTTTCACAGCTTCATTAAGTTCGCTTGATTTGTTATTACTTAACAAAATTACTGAATTCAAAGACAAAACATTACATATATTGTTTAAAATTTTAAAATCCGGCTCTCTTCTACCTTGTTCATACATACCTATTGTTGACGCCGATATATTCAATTTTTTTGCCAGTTCTTTTTGAGTAAAACCCATTTTTTTTCTAAAATATCTAAGTTTATTGCCAAAATTATTCATATTATCTCCTGTTAATTAAAAATAGCGGGAGAGCAAATCAATGTGTTAATGATATAACAGAAAAATGGGGCAAAAATAAGATGCCCTCAATGCGGGAAAAAATGAGACAAAACAAACATGGCAAAAGTAAAGCAGGAAGTCAAAGATATTTATGTAAACACTGTAACAAAACATGTAACAACGCCAAAATGGAGGGAAGTGCCAATTCTAGCTTAGGGTCTATTAACACAAAGTAGAGCATCAAAAATGAAAACGAAGTAAATGAAGAAAAGGAAAATAAAGAAATGGGAAAAAATAAGATGCCCACGATATTCTAAACATCACTTTTTTTCTCCACGTTTATTTAAAATACTTCTTTGCATTCCCCCATTTTGACATTGTTACATGTTTTGTTACAGTGTTTACATAAATATCTTTGACTTCCTGCTTTACTTTTGCCATGTTTGTTTTGTCTCATTTTTTCCCGCATTGAGGGCATCTTATTTTTGCCCCATTTTTCTATTATATCATTAACGCATTTGATTTGTACTCCACGTAAGCTCTATCCATGAGCAAATATCTTTGTTTTTTTGTTTTACGAGTTTTTTGATGAGTTACCTGCCACGTGGTGCATCACCGGAATTACCGGGCGAAAGCGAGAAAACAACTAACGAATGATTCGGTCATGGTATAGATAGTTTATAAGAGGATGTAAGAAAATCAATCAGTTGATATTATTGTATTTTTCACCACCCAAAGTCGATTTTTTATATTTTTAAACTGCTTTAGCACGTGACCGATAATTTCCTCGCCGAAGGCGCTGTAGAGCACTCAGTGCGTAGACTTTTTCAGAAGGAATTTAATCTTTATTTATTTTTGATTTTCTTTTTAATTTATTAAAAATCAACACCGATGGAATTAAAATTAAGAAAATTAAAACAGAAATTTTTGCAATTAATCCGGAATCAATTGCTTGGTCAAAATTTTCTTTTGTGGGATTAATTAAGAAATTTTTGCCATTATTGCTATTTTTATCATCATTTGGTATTAAGCTTTCATTATTGTCATTCTTTTGTTTTTCCTCTGGCTCTTTTTTTTGATCATCGGG